>JAHCKB010000009.1 GCA_026125985.1 Bradyrhizobium sp. | reverse complement strand
AAACTTAATTCTACCATGGTCGGGGTCGGTGATAAGGGTTTAATCGGTGCGCCTAACTATATGGTTGGAATGACCTTTTCCCTACCCCTCGGCGCCTGATCTCGTCGCGTATGTCCTTCAATTCGCAATCCAGCAGATAGAGGGGGCGGAGATCATACTTCCTGAACATCTTGAAAGATGGGCCAAAGGTGAAGAGAGCGTACAGCTCGTAGAAAATACGCGCATGCAGCGGACCTCTGCCGAACCAGAGAGTCAGCCCGGTCTGGTAAGCGGATTTCTGGAGGCCGTAATTTGACAAAGTGGGAAACAACGCTTCGCGCTCGTCGATCAGAGTGTCAAATCTGGCAGCAATCTCACCATCGCTGAGCCTGGCGAGGTCGCCTCGAAGATTGATCCCCAACCGCATCGCAGGCTGCCCACTTCAGTCATGATCCGGATGCTGATGGCTCACGATCGTCGCCATCTTCTCCGGGCCGTAATTCTGCATCGTCGTCACGCTCGGCAGATTGGCGATGCCGACTACCCAGCCGAGGCGGGATTCGGCGCCGAATTGCCGGGTCGGGATCACCCGGTCGGGCCGGTCGAAGGTGCCGGTCAGGATTTCGATGCGGGGGCCGCTGACGTTGCGGAAGCTCAGGGGCGTGCCGCAGGCGGCGCAGAAATCGCGCTCGGCGATCGAGGAGGACTTGAACGACGCCGGCTTGCCGCGCGTCCAGGCGAAATTTTCATGTTCGATGTCGGCGTAGGAGGCAAAGGGCGCGCCGGTCGCCTTCTGGCACATGCGGCAGTGGCAGATATTGACCCTGTTGGGCGCCTTCGACAGCGCATAGCGGACGGCGCCGCACTGGCAGCCGCCGGTCAGAACGGGCTTGGGCGCTTCCGTCATGCCCGCTCCATCCGCGCATAGGCATCGCGCAGGGTCGCCAGCGCATCGCCTCCGGCAAAGATGAAGTCGCCGACGCCCGCGCCGCGAAGCACAGGCTCCTGCTCGCCCGGCCGGCCTGCGAGATAGATATGTCGCGCGCCGGCCGCCTTGAGGGCCTGTGCAACCGCCACCGCATGGGCGGCATAGGTCTTGTCGGACGAACAGATGCAGGCGATCGGCGCGCTGGAAGCCTCGAACGCCGCCGCCAATGCGGCCGCATCGGCAAAGCCTTCGCTATCGATAGCCTCGATGCCGCCGGCCTCGAAGAAGCTCTTGGCAAAGGTCGCGCGTGCGGTGAAATCGGCCGCGGTGCCGAGATTGGCAAGGAACACCTGCGGGCGCTTCCCGGCCTTGTTCAGGATTGCATCCGATTTGTCACGCAGCGCTTCGAACGACTCGGCAAGCCGCATCGGCGCGAGCGCATCGAACTTGTGCTTGGTCTCGCCGTAGGGAGGAAGAACTACAGGCCTAGCATCGAGCACGGCGATGTCGGCCTCGGAGAGATTCGGGAATTCGCTGGCGCCGGTCAGCACATCGCGGCGCTTGGCGATGTTGGCCTCGCGCGCGGCGCGGGTCGCCGCGACCTTGCGCTGGATGATGTTCTGCTCGAGCGCTGCAAACAGCCCGCCGGCTTTCTCCGTTTCCTGGAACAGCGCCCAGGCGGCTTCACACAGCTCGCGCGTCAACGCTTCGATACCGCCGGAGCCGGCTGCGGGATCGCTGACCTTTGCCAGATTGGACTCCTCCAGCAGCACGAGCTGCGTGTTACGCGCCACGCGACGCGCAAACGGATCGGGCAGGCCGCGTGCCAGCGTGTGCGGCAGCACGGTGATGGCGTTGGCGCCGCCGAGTCCGGCGGAGAAGGTCGCCATGGTCGCCCGCAGCATGTTCACGAAGGCGTCGCGCTGCGTCAGCATGCGCCATGACGTTTCGGCGGCAATGAACAGCGGCTTTGGCGCAAGTCCGCAGGCCTGCTCGATGCGAGCCCACAGCAGGCGCATGGCGCGGAACTTGGCCAGCGTCAGGAACTGGTCGGCGTCGGCGGCCAGCCGGGCATAGATCATGCCCTGCGCCGCATCGAGCGCGATGCCGGCCTGTTCGAGCGCGCGCAAATAGGCGACGCCGGTTGCCAGCGAAAAGGCGAGTTCCTGCACCTCCGAGCCGCCGGCATCGTGCACCACCCGCCCGTCGGCGGCGATAAATGGTCCCCTGAAGCCCATCGCGGCGAGGCCTTGCACCGCGCTCGTCACCTCCGGCGCAATCTCGGCCCAGGCATAAGGGCTCGATCCCCATGCGGCACAAGCGCCGAGCGGATCGAGACCGAAGCGGATGTTGCAGGCCGCAGCCGACAGGCCCTTGCGCTTGACGAGTTCGGCAACATGGATCGCCGCCATTCGTGACTGCGGGCCGATCTCGAGCTCCAGCGCAATTCCCGCATCGAGGAACACGCCGTCTAGGATTTTTTCGACTGCTTGCGCCGACGGATCCAGCCCAAAGCCATGCGCGCCGTTGGCGCCGGCAAACACCAGCGTCAGTCCGCTGGCGCCGTTCTCGAGGTCGTGCAGCGACTGCGCGTTGGCGGCGGCCGCATCCGGATGATCGATGCGCTGCATGATCTGCCAGGGTGCAGCCGCGGCGCGTCCTGCGATTGGCGTTGCCCCCCTGGCCCGGCTGTAGATCGGATCGATCCTGATGCCGTCATAGGTCTTGCCGACCAGCTTCTCGAACGGTGCGCCCTTGAGAACGCCGTCCACCAGCTTGCGCCAGTCATCCTGGGTGGCCGGCGCAAACTCCGCCGCCAGCCGCAATTCTTCCGTCGTGGTCGTCATCGTTTCCAAAATCGTTCTTTTGCCGGGCCGGAAATTGCCATGCTGGGCTTCCCAAGCCAAACGCTGTTTTCGTCCTTTTAGGCGGGGTCGGGCAGGTCCGGTAGCCGTTCGATACCGTCAGTCGAGAGCTTTGCGAGCTCGTCCCGCACGCGGCGTCCCGCAATGATACGGTCCGGCGCGATTTCGGCGAGCGGAACCAGCACGAAGGCACGCTCGAACAGGCGCGGGTGCGGCAGGGTCAGTTCGCGCCGGGTGAGCCTGACGTCGTCATAGGCAAGCAGATCGAGGTCGAGGGGGCGCGGCCCCCAATGTCGCTCGTGAGCGCGGTCTCGGCCGAACTTCTTCTCGATCTTGTGCAGCGTCGCCAGCAGCGTATGTGGATCGAGGCGGGTTTCGATTTCGATACAGGCGTTGACGAACGGCGGTTGCTGCTTGTCGCCCCAGGGCGGGGTGGCGTAGTCGGACGAGCGCGCCACCAGCGAGCCCTGCGTCATGCCGCAGATATTGGCGATAGCCTTCCTGAACGTGGCGCGGACGTCCCCGACATTGCCGCCGAGTGCGATCAGGACGCTGGCCATCCGGGCTAGCCGTGGGACGGCGGATGTCGCGAGCGCGTCAGCACCACCCCGACATCCTCGAAGATCGCGGCAATCGGCGCGTGCGGCTTGTGCACGGTGACCTTGACGGCGCGAATTCGCGGGAAGGTCGTCAGGATGGCGTCCGCCACAGCGCCTGCCGCGCGCTCCAGCAGCTTGTAGTTGGTGTCCCGGAAGGCCGCGACGGCGGTCGCCACCACATTGGCATAGGAGACGGTGTCGGACAGGTGATCGGTGCGCGAGGACTCCGAGAGGTCGGAGAACAATTCGAGATCGATCACGAAGCGCTGCCCGACCTCCGTCTCGTGATCCATCACGCCGTGCCGGGCGTGGATGACGAGCCCCTTGATGAAGATGGTGTCCGTCATCGTTTTTCCTCGATCGCCGCCGCCACGCGAAGCGCCTGCATGGTTTCCGCCACGTCATGGGCACGGATGATATTGGCGCCATTTTGCGCAGCAATCAGATGCGCTGCGATCGACCCGCCCAGCCGCTGTTGCGGCTCCGACGGCGTCACGCTGGAGATGAAGCGCTTCCGCGAGGCGCCAACCAGGATGGGCAATCCGAAAGACTTCAGCTCGCCGAGCCGCGCCAGCGCCGTCATGCTCTGGTCCGGTGTCTTGCCGAAACCAATGCCAGGGTCGAGGACGATCCTCTCGCGCGGGACGCCCGCATCGGCTGCGATGGCGAGCGAGCGGGAAAAGAAGGCGGCGATGTCAGCCATGATGTCGATGCCGGGATCGACGCTGTCGCGATTATGCATGACCACGACAGGTACATTGCGCTCGCCGATCAGCCGCGCCATGGCAGGATCGCGCTGCAGGCCCCAGACGTCGTTGGCGATGGCGGCGCCGCGATCCAGCGCCCAGGCGACCACGGCCGGTTTCATGCTGTCGATCGAGACGGGGATGCCTAGCGCGACCACGTCGGACAGCACAGGCTCGAGCCGGCGCAGTTCTTCCTCTGCGGTCACAGGCTGCGAACCGCCATAAGGGCGGGTGGACTCAGCTCCGATATCGATGATGTCCGCGCCCTCGGCGACCAGGCGGCGGGCCTGCGCCAGCGCGCTTTCCGGGGCGATAAAGGCGCCACCGTCGGAAAAGGAGTCCGGGGTAATGTTGAGCACGCCCATCACGGCAGGATAAGGCCGTGCCAGCAATGCCGGCAGGTCCAGGCAGCCAGCGGGTCTGGACGTGGTTGCAATCATGCGGTCGCTTTGCGCGGTCCGCCGCGGGGTGTCAAGGTCGGGAAGGGAGCCGGAAAGGACCGGCAGCCGGCTCTAATAGGTGATCTTGGGCGGCAGCTTGCGTGCCCGTTCGATCAACCGTTCTACCGACTTTTCTGACGGCATGGCACGTACCAGCTTTCGCCTGGTATTGGCTTCTTTCATGCTCTGCGCCAGCCGCGATGGGTTTCGAAGGCCAAGTTCGCGCACCGTGGTGACGCCTGCTGCGCGGATCAATTCGATCTTGGCCTTACCCATGCCGGGAATCCGCATGTGGTCGGAGAAATTGGCCCATTCCAGCAGTTGCTGTTCGCTGATGCCGGTCTTGGCGGCAAGTTCCCGTCGTCCCTTCGCCGTACGTGCTGCTTCGAGCAACGCATCGGTCGTGCGAATGCCCAGCGACTTCAGTTTCGAGGCCGAAAAGGCCGAGATGCCGTCAATCTCGGAGAGAGAGTATGTCATGGTGTTGGATGCACTGGGCTGGAGCGAAGCAGGTTCAAGCGAATTGACCGAGGCCAGGCGTCCCGGAAATGATTGCGCTCATGTGCTCCGCTCCGATTTTGTCGCGACCGAACCTGAAAAGTTCACGCGCGGTCTGAAACTCGTTTATTCCCGGGTCAGCAGCCAGTGGCCGGACCTGGTCACCCCGATCCTCGCCGCGAAGCAGCCCAAGCGCGATGCCGACGGTTTTTTCTGCGACAGCACTGCCGGTGCCGGACCTTGCGGCCGGCCGCTCAATCAGTTCGTCCATACTTGCCCCGCCCCAGTCCGCTTCGCCGGACCTCACACCTATCAAATTTAATCTTGATCATGTACGGCGCGAATTACAAGCGACGAGCACAATTCGAACGAAGGTTGCGCTGCAATCGATTGCCAAGTGTTGCACCAATGCACGGTCGCTTGGGCTTTTGGTGAGGAATCGTGGCCGCGACGACAAGCTGTTGCAACTTTCGACGGATTGCGGGTGTTGGGATCGACCTTTGAGGGATGTTTTCGAACCGTTCAAGGGCGTGTGACCGGTTTCAATCGCATCACAAGATGAAGTATGTTGGGGTCTACCGATTGGGTCCGCGTTGGGACCGCAAGAAGAGGCGATACGATGGCTGCGTCCGACAACAAGCTGGCCGATACTGCCGACAGGATATTCATCGGAAAGGGTGAGCAGCAGGCCTGGCTGACACTCGCACTTGCCAATCGGCACGGCCTCGTCACCGGTGCGACGGGCACAGGCAAGACCGTCACGCTACAGGTGATGGCGGAGGGGTTTGCCCGCGCCGGCGTCCCCGTGTTTGCCGCAGACATCAAGGGGGACCTGTCCGGCATCGCGGAAATCGGCGCGGCCAAGGACTTCATCACCAAGCGGGCTAACGAAATCGGGCTCGCATTTCAGCCGGACCGGTTTTCGACCGTGTTCTGGGACGTGTTCGGCGAACAGGGCCATCCGGTGCGCGCTACCGTCACCGAGATGGGGCCTTTACTGCTGTCCCGCATGCTGGATCTCAACGACGTCCAGGAGGGTGTGCTCAACGTCGCATTCCGTGTGGCGGACGAGAATGGTCTGACCTTGATCGACATGAAGGACCTGCGGTCGCTGCTCGATGCAATAGTGCCGGTCGGCGGCAAGAAGGCCTCCGATGACGATATCGACGAGCTGGCGGATATCCGCAAGGCTGCGCAGAGCTACGGCAATGTCAGCAAGGCCACGGTCGGTACCATCCAGCGTCAGCTTCTGGTCCTGGAGAACCAGGGCGGTACGAAATTCTTCGGCGAGCCGGCGCTGGCGTTGAAGGATTTCATGAAGACCGACAGTGACGGCCGCGGCTATGTCAACATCCTCGCCGCCGAGAAGCTGATGGAGAGCCCGCGGCTCTACGCCACCTTCCTGCTCTGGATGCTGTCGGAGCTGTTCGAGGAACTGCCGGAGGCCGGCGACCTGCCGAAGCCGAAACTGGTGTTCTTCTTCGACGAGGCGCATTTGTTGTTCAACGACGCGCCGAAGGCGCTCCTGGACAAGATCGAGCAGGTGGTTCGTCTGATCCGCTCCAAGGGCGTCGGCGTCTACTTCGTCACGCAGAATCCCATCGACGTGCCGGACAAGGTGCTGGCCCAGCTCGGCAACCGGGTGCAGCACGCGCTGCGCGCCTTTACCCCGCGCGACCAGAAAGCGGTGCAGGCCGCAGCCCAGACATTCCGGCCCAACCCGAAACTCGATACCGCCCGCGTCATCATGGAACTCGGTACGGGCGAGGCGCTCGTGTCGTTCCTCGAAGGCAAGGGCACGCCGTCGATGGTCGAGCGCGTCCTGATCCGGCCGCCCACCGGCCGCATCGGGCCGGTCACGCCGGAGGAGCGCAAGGCGGTCATGAAGGCGAGCCCGGTGAAGGGCAAGTATGACGCCGCCATCGATGCGGAGTCGGCCTACGAGATGATTCAGAAGCGCATCGCCGGCACGGCCGCCACTGCCGAGGAGGGGGGCGACGCTCCGGCGGGTGCAGGCGGCGGCATCCTGGGACAACTCGGCGCGATCGTCGGCACGATCTTCGGCACCAATGTCAAGCGCGGCCGGCTTACCACCGGGCAGATCGTCGCGCGCCAGGTGACGCGCTCGGTTACCAACAAGGTGATTGGAGATCTCGCGGCCGGTGTTGGCAAATCGGTCGGCGGCTCGCTCGGCGGCTCGATCGGCCGCACGCTGGTGCGCGGTGCGCTCGGCGGGCTGCTGCGGCGATAGGCTTGCGATCTCCCTGTGATCACTGAAACAGCGCGCGCGCTGAGATATCCCTCCTGGCGGGCGCCGCTGGATTGGCTGTTCTTCCTCTGCGTCATCGTGCTGACCGCCGATGTCCTCGTCCCAGAGATTTTCGGCAACGGCAAGACCAAGGATTATCCGCTGTGGTACTGGGCCGGCCAGCAGGTTCTGCACGGCCTGAATCTGTATCCGAGCGATCCCCGCGCGCAGTTCGAATTCATCTATCCTCCGCTGCCGGCCGTGCTGCTCGCTATCCCCGCCTGGTTCGGCAAGATCCCGCTCTACGTCTGCCTTTCCGTATTGAATGCGGTGGCGTGGTGGATGACGGCGCAGTTCTCCAATGCGATGACGGGGGCGGGCAGGGCGCCGGGTCCTTGGCTGTTCGCATTGCCGAGCTTTGTCACCATCACTTTCATCTTCGACATGTACGATCTCGGCCAGCCCAATCTGGTGCTGCTGGCGCTGATGCTCTACGGCTTCTGGCTGTTGCGCGAGGCGCGGCCCTGGATGGGAGGCTGCATGTTTGCGCTCGCCACCGCGATCAAGGTGTTTCCGGTCGCCGTGCTGCCGTATCTGTTATGGCGGCGGCAGTGGAAGGCGGCGGCGAGCACGCTCGTCTTCCTGTTCCTGTTTCTGTTCGTGCTGCCCGCGCCGATCCGCGGCTTCGAGCATAATTTGAAGGAACTGAAGACCTGGTATCAGGGCATGGTGAGCTCCAGCTCGGAGAAAGGATTCGGCCAGCGCGACGAGCAGAACTGGTCCTGGGTTAATCAATCCATCATTGCGGTGACGCACCGGCTGACCCGGCCCGTCAACTACAATCAGGACGATCCCGGCAAGCCCGTGCGCACCATGAACGTGGTCGACGTCAGTTTCAGGACCGCCAATCTGATCGTTGTCGCGATCTCGCTCGCCATCGGGTTCGGCTACATCGCGGTGATGCCAAAGCCTGGCCGGCGGACCGAGCGATCCGATGCGGAAGAACTTGGAATCCTCTTTTGCCTGATGACGGTGGCGTCGCCGTTGGCGCGGCAGTATTACTTCATCTGGCTGTTCTTCCCGATAACGGTTCTGATCCACCGTGCGGCCTACGACCCGCGGGCAGGTGCGCGCGCGGGCACGTGGGCGCTGCTGGCGTTGGCTGGCACATTGCTGCTGCTGGCGCTGCCGCTGTTTCCGACCGATCTGCAGGCCTGGGGCAACAACCTTGCAGCGACCGCGGTGCTTGCTGCCGGTCTGGTCTGGCACATTTTGAATCCGTCGGACGCCTTGCCTCCGGCGTCGGGCAAGCTACAACCTGAAACCGACAGCGCCCAAAACTAAGGAAACCGCCATGGCCAATGCGAAGCTGCAGCCGGTGCTTGACCATATCGATGCCGATTTCGACAACAGTCTCGTCCGGCTGTTTGATCTCCTGCGCATCAAGTCGATCTCGGCCGATCCGGCCTTTGCGGAGGACTGCAAGAAGGCCGCCGACCATCTGGCGAAGGATATCGAGACCATTGGCTTCAAGGCGGAGGTGCGGCCGACCGCGGGTCATCCCGCCATCGTCGCCAAGGCCAACGGCAATGCGGGCCGGCCGCATGTGCTGTTCTACGGGCATTACGATGTGCAGCCGGTCGATCCGCTCAATCTCTGGCACCGCCCGCCATTCGAGCCCGTCGTCACCGATCACGCCGACGGCCGCAAGATCATCGTGGCGCGCGGCGCCGAGGACGACAAGGGCCAGTTGATGACCTTCGTCGAGGCCTGCCGCGCCTGGAAGAAGGTGACGGGATCGCTGCCGGTCGATGTGACCATTCTGATCGAGGGTGAGGAAGAAGTCGGCTCGAAGAATTTCGTGCCGTTTCTCGAAACCAACAAGGACGAGTTCAAGGCCGACTATGCGCTGGTCTGCGACACCGGCATGTGGGACCCCAACACGCCGGCCATCACGACCTCGCTACGCGGCCTGATGTATGACGAGGTGACCATCAAGGCCGCCAATCGCGATCTGCATTCCGGCGTGTTCGGCGGCGGCGCGCGCAACCCTATCCGGGTGCTGACCAATATCCTCGGCGGCCTGTTCGACGACAGCGGCCGCATCACCATTCCCGGCTTCTATGACGGCGTGAAGGATCTGCCGCCGGATATCCTGGCGCAGTGGAAGGCCCTGAACCTGACGCCAGAATCATTTCTCAAGCCGATCGGCCTTTCGATCCCGGCCGGGGAAAAGGATCGCCTGCTGATCGAGCAGGTCTCCTCGCGCCCGACCTGCGACATCAACGGCATCGTCGGCGGCTACACCGGCGAAGGCTCCAAGACGGTGATCCCGGCAGAAGCATCTGCAAAGGTCTCGTTTCGCCTGGTCGAAGGACAGGATCCGCAGAAGATCAAGAAGGCGTTCCGCGACTATGTCACTGCGCGACTTCCCGGCGACTGCAAGGCCGTTTTCACCGAGCATTCGAGCGGTGCGGCCATCGCGCTCGACTGGAACATGAAGCCTCTGGCGGCCGCGAAGCGCGCACTGACCGAGGAATGGGGCAAGGAGGCGCTGCTGGTCGGGTCCGGCGCCTCGATCCCGATCGTCGCCGATTTCAAGCGCACGCTCGGCCTCGACAGCCTCCTGATCGGCTTCGGTCTGGACGACGACAATATCCATTCGCCGAACGAGAAGTACGACCTGAAGAGCTTCCACAAGGGCATCCGCTCCTGGGCGCGCATTCTGGCGGCGCTGGCAGAGGTGCCGCGATAGCGCCGCTGGCCCCACACTGGCTGTTGAAGGCGGCGATTGCGGGCTTCTGCGGCAGCGTCGCGCACACGCTGCTCATGTATCTGAAGTCGCGGATCGGGCTGCTGCCTTCGTTTCAGCCTTATGAGAGCCTCCAGTCGGTGCTGAGCCAGGCAATCGGCGGCGAGGTCCATCCGGTCGTGCCCTGGGCGTTGTCGTTCCTCAACGGCGCAACCCTTCTGGGCTTCGGGTTCGGCCGCCTCTACCCGCATCTGCCCGGTCGAGGTGGCGCGGCCAAGGGGCTGGCCTTCGGGATCGCCGGCTGGCTGCTTATGGGAGTCGCATTCTTTCCGCTGATCGGTTTGGGACTGTTCGCGACGGGGCTGGGACTCGGCATCGCGCCAGCGCTGTTTTCGCTGGCGATGATTCTGGCCTACAGCCTCGTGCTCGGTGCCGTCTATGGCTGGCTCAGCGAGCGGGCAGGGTTGCCAACGTAAAAACGCCGCCCGGGATTGGACGGCGTTTGATTCGATAGTGCAGAGGTAATTGCCGACAATGCTACACTCGCCTACGTAAAATTTCAACTACGGAGCAGGAATTGCGTGAGTGACTCTCCGTTCAGGCGGATCGTAGAGGCGAGCGCGCCGGACTTCTGGCGGTTGTGGTATGTTGGCCTGATCGTCTCTACCGTGCGCTGGCTAGAGACCATCGTGGTCGGAGTCGTTGTCTACCAGCGCACCGACTCGGCGTTTCTGGTCTCGATGATGACCATGCTCCGTCTCCTTCCGATGAGTCTCTTCGGGGTGTTTCTCGGTGCGCTTGCGGAACGCTTTGACCGCGGCCGAACCCTGCTGATCGTCGTGTTGCTGATGAGCGTCACGTCGGCGGTTCTCGCAGTCCTGGACCGGATCGGGCAGCTGGAAGTCTGGCATCTTGCGTTCGCCAGTTTCATCAACGGATGCGGCTGGTGTACCGACAATCCGGTCCGCCGTGTGATGATGGGCGAGGTCGTGGGTCGCGAACAGATGGGAACCGCGATGTCGCTGGACGTGGGCGCCACCAATGCAAGCCGCATGCTCGGTCCTGCTTTCGGCGGATTTCTGCTGGTCGAGACGGGTATTCAGGGCGCGTTTGTCCTGAGCGTTCTGATGTATTGCACGGCGCTCTGGGCCATCATGACCGTCCGCTCGCGCATTCCGCGCTCCGCGGATTCCGGCGCCGTGCTCGCGCGGATCTCCGAGGGACTGGCCTTGGTGCGATCCGACAAGCGGCTCATCGGCGTGCTGGTCGTGACCGTGATCTACAATATCTTTGCCTGGCCCTTCACCAGCATGATCCCCGTGATCGGACGCGATCGGTTGCATTTGGGACCTGAGGGCGTTGGGCTGCTGGCGACGATGGACGGGGTCGGCGCTTTTGCTGGCGCGCTGCTTCTGGCGCTGTGGCTGATCCCCAAATGGTACGGCTGGTCTTATCTTGGCGGCGTGGTCTGCTACCTGATCGCCGTGGTGGTTTTCGCGCTGGCACAAAGCCCCGTGCTTGCCGGCACGGCATTGCTGTTGACCGGGTTGGGTGGCGCCGGATTTGCGACGATGCAGGCTACTCTGGTCTATCTCGCCGCACCGGCGGAAATGCGTTCGCGGCTGTTGGGCGTCCTGACTGTCTGCATCGGCACGGGCCCGATCGGCTTCCTGTGGCTGGGTTGGCTTGCCGACCGCATCGGCGCCCACAGCGCAACGGCCGTGACCGGTGTCCTTGGCTTGCTGGCCTTGGCGGCGACGTCGCGATGGTGGAAGGAGATTTGAGGGCGCGCGCCCTCGCGGCTGATCGAGCGCTTTCGCTGGCGCAACGAACGCCGCCCGTCGCGCAGAGACGGCTGGCGAAAGATTACGGCGCCGGGGTCGCCAGGAGGCTGGAGATGCTGCGGCCGCGGATGTCGTATACGCGGGCAAACACGACATCGTCGCGCTTGATCTCCACCATCACGGGGGCAGTCAGACCCTTGCAATAGAACTGGCCGAGCGTCATCGCGAAGTCGGCTGCGACGGAATCCCAGCCGATGGCGAAGTCTGGACCGAGTGCGACCTCGGCGGGGCGTTGCGGGCCGCACACGGCGACCTTCCATTTGCGGCCTTCGGGCGGCACTTCCTGACGCTCGTCGAGCTCGTTGCGCAGGCCTTCGGAGGCCTGCTTCAACGCCAGTCCCCAGTAATCCAGCATGAACAGATTGTTGGCGGAGCGCACGGTGCCGGCAATGTAGTTGAAGTGGGCGTACTGATAGGGATGCAGGCGGATCATCTCGCCGATCGGCAACAGCAGCCCGAAAGCGAAGACCGCTAACGCCACCGGCTGCCAGGGGCGACGGTTTTCGCCAAGCCAGTCCATCAGCCTGGCGAACGCAACGCCTGCAAGCACGGCCATCGGCGGAATGACGAAGATGAAATGGCGGATGCCGTTGTAGAGCGCCGGTCGCTTCACCATCGCGATCACAAGCGGCAGCACGGCCGCCATCGTCAGCATCAGGAAAATGGTCTTCCGTCGTGCCGGCACGTCCGATCGCGATAGCGACATCAGGGTGCCGACGACGGCGGCGGCCAGCAGGCCCAGCAGCACCTCGGGCAATTGCAGCGCGAACCGCGTCGGCAGATAGGACCACGGCATGTCCGGCACCGACACCAGGGCGCCGCCGAACAGTTCCTTCCACGGCTTCTCGAAGAAATGCGAGAAATAGGTCAGTGCCCGCAGCGGGTTGGCCGGCTCCAGGATCGCCCATGGCCACATCAGACCCATCAGCAGGTAGCCGAAGACAAGGCCCGGCAGCAGCACGTAGAGCACGTGGGCGAGACGACGCGCTGTCTCACGGGCGCCGTTCCTGCGAAGCTCGTCGATGAAGAGCGGCAGGAAACCGACGACGGCATACACCAGCGCGAATCCGCCGAGGATGCGGCAGCCGATCGACAGGCCGGCGCCGGTGCCGACGATCAGGATCGTGCGCGGGCTCGGCGCGGGATACTCCTCCGCGAGCCGCACCAGGCCGAGCATCAGCACGACCATCGCGACAGCGAACGGCGCGTCCTTCGGATTCATGAACATGTGACCGTAGAAGGTCGGACACAACGCCAGCAGGAGCAGCGCGGCGAGCCCGGCAAGCGGTCCGCCGACGCGTCGCGCCAGCCGCCAGGTCAGCGTGAGGCCGATCAGGCCGACGATGGCGCCGAGGAGACGCCGCGTCGCGAACAGTTCGAGCGGAATGACCTTGTGAAGCAGAGCTGCCGCCACGTCGAAGCCGCCGCCGTACATGTACAGATTGGCAAACGACAGTGCGGCCGTATCCCTGAAGCCGCTGCCATACATCCGCAGCAAAAGGTCGGCATATTCGGCGTGCGTGTAATCGTCCCAGCCGAGGCCGTAATCGCGGAACGTAAGTCCGGCGACGATGGCAACCACGCCCAATACAAGCAGGGCAAGGTCGTCACATGTCCGTTCGACCGAGCGCCGCACTGGCGTATCGATCGCCGAAGTCGTGATGGATGACATGGCTTTAGGTAACCCAGCGTACCCTGAGGCTCCGCGAACGGCGCTCGTGAGCCTCTTTCCCGGCACCCCTATAGCGCAAGTTCCATTACCAAGTAATTGGAAATTGTGGCTTAATTTCCCTGATGCGGCGCAGCATGACGCTTTCGGTAGCTTGGGAGGAGATGCCGGAACCTTGGCGCGGCCCGCCCGTAGGACTCCGGAGGTGATTTCCCGGGATTTTCGGCTGACGCAAATGCAGTTGGCGGCGCCGTGAATATGACGGTATCGTGGCGAGGGCGGTTGAGCACGGCCTTGTCGTGCGTGGGGTAATATTCAATGCTGATGGTGCTGTTAGGCGCTGGGATAGGCCTGCTGCTCGTGGGCCTTGGCGCGCTCGGGTACGGGATTCCGATCAAGGAGTTCGGCTGGGGCAATACGCTGATCATTTCCGGCACGGTTGTGGCTTGCTCCGGCCTGTTGATGATCGGTCTTTGGGCCGTCACCCGCGAACTGCAACATATTTCGCAACGGCTGGGCAGCAGCGCCGCCGCCAGCATCCAGCCCATCATCCCGGCGGAATCTCCGCTCGCGCCTGCGTTGGTGCCTGCGCCTCCGCCGCGTCCTGCCGCTGAAGGCACCGTGGCAGACATCGGCGCAGCGCCGCCCTGGGTAGAGGGTCGCGGCGAGGCGCCGCTACCGCCGCCCGTTGAGACCGCACCCGCGCCAAAGCCGCGGCGCAATCTGTTGTTCACATCGACCTCGCGCAAGGAACGCGAGCGGGCGGCCGCGCGCGCCAGCGAACCGCTGGCTCCCGACCTGCTGTCGGCAGAGTTGCGTCCCAATCCACCTGCCGCGGATGCGCCACCGGTTGAGCCGGCTGTTCCGATGCCACCGACCTTCGACGACGCCTGGCCGAAATCCGAACGTGCGCGGCGCGCCGGCCGCAATACGGCGTCGCCGGATGCGCCTCCGGTCGGCGACAAGCCGCAGGTGACGGTGCTCAAATCCGGCGTGGTCGACGGGATGGCCTATTCGCTCTACTCCGACGGCTCGATCGAGGCGCAGATGCCGGAAGGCATGATGCGGTTTACTTCCATCGACGAACTGCGCGCGCATCTCGACCAGCGGCCGTAAGCGGCCCCAGACACGGCATATGGTGCCGCCTGCCCCGAAAATAAAGCGGCGTCATTCTTGTCACGGCGCCTGCATTCGCTTCATATGGAAAAGTAATTCGGGCGGTTCGCAACTGTATTCGTCGTCGCGATATTGTCCGTTCCCGTTTTCCCGGAATGATTTGGAGACGGCGCGACCATGACCGACGCTCCCGGCAAGAACTTCATCGACCTCACCGCCAATATCGTCTCTGCGTATCTCAGCAACAACCCGACACCGGCTGCGGAAATTCCCGGACTGATCAGCCAGATCCATGCTGCGCTGGTGCGGGTCTCGTCGGGCCGCACCGAGGCTCCGGCCGAGCCGGCCAAACCTGCGGTTTCGATCAAGAAGTCGATTTCACCCGACTACATCGTGTGTCTCGAGGACGGCAAGCGCTTCAAGTCGCTGAAGCGGCATTTGCGCACGCAGTACAACATGACGCCGGAGCAGTATCGCGACAAATGGGGTCTGCCGCCGGATTATCCGATGGTGGCGCCGAACTATGCGGTGGCGCGCTCGCAACTCGCCAAGGAAATGGGATTGGGCCAGCAGCGCCGGCGGCGCAGCAAGTAGCCTTACGACGCCTCCGCCAGCGCTTCGCGCGCGTCGGTCTTGATGCGCTCGACCATCGCGCGCAGGCCGTTGGAGCGTTGCGGGGTCAGGTGCTCGCGGAAGCCGAACTCCTCGAATACGGCAAGCGCGTCGGTGCCGAGAATTTCCTTCGGCGTGCGGCCGGAATACAGCGCCAGCACGATCGCGACCAGGCCGCGTACGATGTGGGCGTCGCTGTCGCCACGATAGTTGATGCGGGGTTCGCCCTCGCTGCGGTCGATGCGCTTGGATAGCCACACCTGGCTGACGCAGCCCTGCACCTTGTTCTGGGCCGAATGCTCTTCCTCGGGAAGCGTCTCGAGCGTGCGGCCGAGTTCGATGACATAGCGGTAGCGATCGTCCCACTCGTCGAGGAGTTCGAAATTTTCCCTGATCTCGTCGATGGTCATGATGGCCCGTGTCCGCTGGCGTTCCGGACTATATAGGGTCAGGGACGCTCAAAAGCGATGGAAATGGAACCGGCCTTGACCCAAATTTGCTCAACGCTCCGGCAGCCGCCATTCCAGTGCGAGATCGTCCGGCGTCAGCGTGTCGCTCGGCGGCTCGGCCACCATGGTCTGCCCGGCATCCGCCATCTCGCCGATCGAGCCGGTGTGGTCGGGCGCCTTCTTGTCCTTGTCGGCGCCCGGTGCCTTCCGCTCGGACTTGTGGCTCTTGTCGTGCTGATCCGCCTTTTCGGTCTTGTCAGGCTTTTCGGACTTGTCGGTGATGATGCCGTACACCTTGCGCGCGCCGTCGGCGGCACGCTGGCCGATTACGGTCGCGGCCTGGCCGCCGACCTCGCAGGCCGCCGGCTGACGTTTGCAGAACTGGCTCATGTCGGACATCGCCGCGGTCGCAGCCTGCACCGCTTCGGAAGCGCCGATCTGAGGCAGCTTGTCCGATTCGGGCGTCTTGTCCCTGGGCAGGAGCACCAGCACCAGCCCGAGCCAGAACGTCAAACGCAGCAGGAACCACATCTTGCGACCCGGTTGTCCGTTTCTTGTTGCCGTCGGGCGCCTCGTCCGGCGCGCTACAGGCCTAACAACCCCTGATAAATCGCAAGTGTTTGCATTGAGATTAATTCGGCGAAAAATCGCAAAAAATGCCGTTGGACGGATTCGCCGTAAATTTTCGATTGATGGAAGATTCGCTCGCCGGATAGCGCGTGCCGCACATGCACCATTTCGAAACCATAGCGGCGGCGAACTCTAAACGTTGCGTTCACCATCCGCGCGAATTGGGGAGCACGGTGTGCGCAAAAACTCCGGCAAATCAGCGACCAAGCTGGTGAACGCGCCCGCCTTAGCGTTCGCTTAATTTCGCTCTGACACGGTGGGTTGAAAGATAGAGGAGGCGTTCCGGCGCGTCTTTCTGACGGAACGAGCCGAGACGCGAAGCCACGTGAGCATTACAAGTATCATCCGCGATTGTCTCGATGCGCTTCTGCATCCCTCGGCGCGATATGACGCGCTGACCCGCGCTCGCCATCGCGCCTTCATTGCACCGCGGCTGATCGGAAGCCTGGCAGCCTTCGCGGCTTTCCCCATTTATCTCGCCATGCGAGGGGCGCCGTCCGCTCCGGAAGTTGCAGCCTTTGCCTGGCTGGTCGCGCCGATTCTGCTCGCATGGTTCCTGTCGCGCACCGGCCGTTACGAAGGCGCGCATGTGCTCTCTTCGCTTGCGCTGGCCGGTCCGGTGATGATGGTGGCGATGTTCACCGGCGGAATCGAATCCTTTGCCGCGATCTGGCTTGTGGTCGTGCCGCTGGAAGCCGCGCTCTCGGCCTCGCGTCGCGTGGTGACGTTTGCCGTCGGGCTCGCGCTGTCCTGTGCGACAATCCTGATTGCGCTCGGTCATTTCGGTTGGTTGCCAGCCCCCGTCGGCGACGATCCGGCGCTGCACGGCATGATGATGGGATTTGGTGTCGCCTCGGCCACGCTCTACGCCGCCGGTCTCGCCTTCGGCGCGGAGTCGCTGGCGCGCACCAGCGTATCGCTGCTCAACGTCGAGGAAGACCGCTACCGGCTGCTCGCGCGCCACATGAGCGACGTCGTCTCGCGCCATCGCAGGAACGGTGCGGTGCAGTTCATCTCGCCTGCGGCCGAGGCCGTACTGCGCACGTCTGCCTCCGATCTGCTGGGGCACGGCCTGTTCGATCGCGTCCATGTCGCCGACCGTCCTGCCTATCTCACGGCGCTTGCAGACAGCGCCCACGGCGGCGAGCGCCGCAGCGTCGAATTCCGCCTGCGTCGCGACGATAGGGAAGGTGCAGGCGATTTCATCTGGGTAGAGATGCGCTGCCGCCCGCTCGAACAGGGGGCGGCAACGGCCGACGGCGAAGTCGTCGCCGTGATGCGCGACGTCACCGAACGCAAGATGCAGGAACAGGCCCTGCAGGAAGCGCGCGCCGCCGCGGAACGCGCCGACGCCTCGAAGTCGCGTTTCCTCGCCACCATGAGCCATGAGCTGCGCACGCCGCTCAATGCCGTCATCGGCTTCTCCGAGATGATCGTGCAGGAAGAGCTGCTGTTGCTCGATGCGGCCAGGCGCAAGGAATATGCGCAACTGATTCACGATTCCGGCCAGCATCTGCTGTCCGTCGTCAACGGCATCCTCGACATGTCGAAGATGGAGTCGGGTACCTTCGAACTGGCGCCGGAGCCTTTTGCGCCCCGCGCGGCGCTGGTCAATTGCTGCAACCTGCTGGCGCTGAAGGCGCGCGAGAACGGCATCGATCTCGTCACCCGTGCGTCCGACGATCTGCCGGAGATGAACAGCGATCCGCGCGCGTTCAAGCAGATCGTGCTCAACCTCGTTTCCAACGCCATCAAGTTCACCGAGCGTGACGGCACCGTCACGGTCTCCGCGGTCGTGGAAGGGGCGCGCCTGGTCCTGCGCGTCTGCGATACCGGCGTCGGCATCGCGGCCGAAGACCTGAAGCGGATCGGCGATCCATTCTTCCAGGCCGGCAAGACCTATCAGCGCCGTCAGGAAGGCACGGGCCTTGGGTTGTCGATCGTCAAGAGCCTGGTGGCGATGCACGGCGGCCAGATGGATGTACAGAGCAGGATCGGCGAGGGCACCACGGTTGCGGTCGCGCTTCCGCTCGTCTCCGCGCCGCCGGTCGTAATCGAACCCGCCAGCAATGTTGCGACACTGACGCCGCTGCGTTCCATGCCGATCGAACAACGCCATCAGGTGAAGAGAAGTGCCTAGGAAATCAGTTGACGATGACATGCCGCGCCGTCGCCGCGGCGCCAAAGCGGTTGCGGTCGAGGAGGAGCGCGGCCTGGTGATGCGGCTGCTCCTGCACAGCCCGAAGGACATGGTTGCGGGTCTGCTTGCGACGGCTGCGATCGGCGCCATCGTCACCAATGCGCTGTTCCTGCAGGCCGGCCGTCACCCGTCGCCGATGTTCCGCACGACGGTTTCCGTGCCGGTGCATATGTCAGCCAGTCCGTTGCCGCGGCCGCGTCCTGCCGAGGCCGACGCGCGCCCGAGCGAGTTGACGGCAGTGGACGTTAAGGTGGCCGAGCCCAAGGCTGAACCCCGGTCGGACGCGATGACCAGCCTCGTTGCCAAAACGGCCGCTCCGCATGCTGCGCCGTCGGCGTCGGTCGTGCGCCCGCCGGCGCCGGTGCCGGTAGCAGCCCCGACGAACGCTGCCGGCCGCAGGATCGCCGCGGTCCAGCGCGCGCTCACCGAATATGGCTATGGCCAGTTGAAGCCCACAGGATTGATCGGCGCCGACACCCAGACTGCGATCGTCAGGTTCGAACGCGACCGCAAGCTGCCGCTGACCGGACAGATGTCGGATCGCCTGGTGCGAGAACTCTCCGCCATGACGGGCCGTCCGATCGACTAGCGCGCCTTCGTCCGCTGGCCTATCGTCGTCCTCATGCGATTGAAATCCGCGATTTGGGTGGCGGCCTATCTGCGCCGTTGCCAGGGTGAAGGCGTGTTCGGCGCGGTGCGCCGGCGCGGTGCCGAGGAGGCGGGTGCGGTGTTCGTGAAGGTGGCGCTGCTCGACGGCAATGCCATGCTCTATGCGCCCGCACCGCAGACGGCCTATGACGAGAGCCGTCCGGCCGAACGCGTGTTCGCGCCGACGTCGAAAGAGCCAATTCCGGAGCAAACGGTCGAAGATCGCCTTGCCAAAGAGGTCCGCTTCGATCCGGACGCCTGGATCGTCGAGACCGAGGATCGTGCCGGACGGCACTTTCTCGATATCGCGAAGCCGCAATAGCGGCGCGGATCAGCGTCCCGGCTTGTCGGTTCCGGTGCGGACAATCGGCGCGCCTGCCGGCTGCGCAGCAGGCCGCGGCTGACCCGGTGCGGAGCGCGCGCGCTGGCGTTCGTCGTCGTGAAGCGCGGGACGATATTTGGCGCGCGCCGCGGCCATGCTGGAGCCGCGCCAGGCCGCGATCATCACCAGCGCCGAGCGTTCGGTCAGCCGGTCGTACAGCCGCGAGATCCGGTAGACTTTCTGGACCGAGGTTCCGAACTCCGGATTGAGGAACAGCATCACCCGCTGGAAGACCGGGCTTGGCGTGCTCAACGCCTTCATCGCGCAGGCAAGCGGCTCGCCGCCGGGATCGCTCGTGACCTGCACGGCAATGCGCGACGGCAGGATCAGGGCCTCGCCCAGTTCGAGCGCGAAGTTTTCCAGGTCGGATGCGAAGGCCGCCATCTCCAGGATATGCAGTGCGCGCTTGGCGCGATGCTCCGGAATGCGGGCGGAGGCCCTGAGCGGGGTATCGTTGAGATTGTGCAGGATGGCCGCGCGTTCCGGCCCGCTCGCCGCAAAGAACAGCCCGCTGATCTCGGCCGCGTCCTTCGGCTGCATCGACAGGTTCGATGCCATCCGCAGCTCGACCTCCGTCGGCTCGCGTACGGTGCGCTCGGGGGCGGGGGGCGGCGGAATATCTTCCGCCAGTGGCACGCGGTCGCCGGGATGGGCGGGGCGCAGGCCGAGCTGAATCATCGTCTTCAGCGGCGTACCCGGATAGATCGCCAGCCGCGCGCGCACCGCGGCGCGGGTAGCGTCGTCGACCTGCTCGATCAGGCGCGAGGTCAGCTCGACGAACTGTCGCTCCTCGTCGGGACTGTGCGAGTGGGCCTGTACGTAGAGATCGGTCAGCACGCGCAGCAGGGTAGGGCGGATGTCGACGCCCTCGCGGCGCGAGAGCGTCATCAACCCGTCGAAACCGGGAAACAATGGAGCTGCCGTCATTTCGTTACGCGACTTGTATGGACCCTTCTTCGCCAGCCTATGCAGCGGGTTTTAAGAGCCGGTTAAGGAAAACAAGACGTGAAGACGATCGCTTGCATTTTACCGGTGTGGCTTTCGCGCCGCGTTGTCCCACGCCGGTACTTTGCGGTCCCCCGAATTAACAACTCGTTAACCACGTGCTGTTCTTAATGATGGCATGCCGCCGGCAAGATCATCTGCAGGTGGCGACCAGAGAGAACGGAATATGGGCACCATCATCGATTTCCCGGCGGACGCTGCTTCGCGGCGCCTGGATCACGGCATGGATGGCGCACCGCGCGATGGCTTGGGGACCATCCTGATCCTTCCCGTTATCCGCATCGACCGCGACGAAACTGACGGCGGCAGCGGACCGGAAGAGGGGACTGCCCCCGGACGCCGTCGCCGTCGGCGCACCTGACGTCGGGAAATTAACATGCCGGCAAGGCTTGCGATCCGGTTGCCCGGAGCTTGGCGCTCATTTCCGACGATCGCCTTTGTCCTGACGGGCTCTCTGCTCGGCGGCTGCAGCGGCGGCGACTTCTTCCGCACCCGCGATGACTTGCGCAGCGACGACATGCACCGCTGGATGGGCAAGGAAGTCACCGGCAGCGTCGGCATGAAAGCCTCGCAGTTCCAGCTCACGGACAACGAACGCCTGCTCCGCGATCTCGCCTATCCCCTGGTCGAGCCGCCGCTGTCGCGACCCGCCTGGAAGAGCGTGTGGGGCGACTACAAGCCGCTGCCCTCGCCATGGCGGCAAAACGTCATCTTCGACCGTACCATGTACGGCCGCAATCTGATCGACGAGCCGCATCGCTCGCATATGTCGCGCTACAGCGTGCTGATCGACGACGTCCGCAGCGACATCACTCGTTTCGAGCCGTTCTACGCCAACGCCGCCCGCGTCATCGAGCTCGACCGCAAGCGCAACGCCAGCATGAAGCTGGTCTCCGAGCTGTCGCCGCGCGAGCGCGACGACGCGGTGGCGCGCATGGCCGAGAACGCGTGCATCGTGCAGTGGGTCCAGCAGGGCCTGGAGCGTCGCATTTCCTCCTATCGCTGGGCGCTGGAGCGCCTCGTGATTCAGGCGCCGGACGGTATTGCCGCCGACGCGGATCGCCAGATCAAGGAGCTCGCCGCGCTCGCCGCCAACCCGCCGGTGCAGCCGACGGCAATCGGGTGCGCCGTGACGGCGAAGGGTTAAGCCCGGCAACTGCCGGTCTCTCTCAGTCGCGGGGACGATTGCCTTTCCGGTTCACTTTTCGTCCAAGTTCGCCAGCGATTTCAGGTAGGCGTCGGTCTGGTCGACGCTGAACTCTGCCCACATGATCAGATGGTCCGACATCTGATAGGTGCGCCATTGCGGGAAGGTCTTGCTGGTTGGCGCTCCCTTGGCGTCCTGAAATTCCTTCGGGTCGTCAAACACGTAGTCGAAGAAGTTGAAGATGCCGGCAGCGGTGTTCTTCACACCCATCTTCTGTTTGAAAAATGCGATCTGGTCGTAGAATTTGTTCTGCGGCACGTTGCTGCCGCTCGGCAGCTTCTGCAACTCGACCGGAATCTCGAACTTGTTGCGGGTGAGCGCATCGAATGTCTTGTCGCTGCGCGAGAAGATGTTGAAATCGCCGAGCAGCACGAGATGCTCGGGGGAGTAGTCCACCGGGGCGTCGGTGTTGATGTAGTCCTTTGCCTTGGCGGCAAGCAGTTTGGCGAGCGCATTGATCTCGTCGACGCGCTGCGGGTTTTCCGCCTGGCCCGTGCCATAGTAGATGTGGACCGTGCAAAGGTTGAATTTTGCCCAGCCGACCTGAAAGCCGCAGACGAACGGCGTGCGCGAGATCTGACTCATCATTTCCGTCGCGCTCTTGCTGGGGAGCACCAGTTCGCCGGCAAGGCCGGTGAAGGTCACTTTGGCCTTGTTGTAGACGAAGGCGAGCCGCTCGAAATTGCCGCCATCGGCATAGCTGACGTCCGTGAAGATGACGTCCCATTGCCGGCCGAGCAGGCGCATCACGTCCTTGAGCGCGCCGAGGTCGGCGCGGACCTCCTGAACCGCAATCAGGTCGAAGCGGTTGAGGCATTCGGCGATGTAGTACATCGCATCCCTGGTGCGCCCGCCATATTTGCTGCCGCCGAATTCACGAATGTTCCAGGTTGCCAGCAGCAGGGTGCCGTCGCCCTTGGCGGGCACTTTGCGTTTCAATCCGGCGCGCAGCCTGGACAGTCCCGCCAGGATGCGCTGCCGCTGTTTGGCGTCCTTGATCCATCTCAGGCCCGTGTAATTCATGGCGCTCTCCTCCGGGGCGAAGGCTGGTCGCAAGGTCAAGTCATACAATCACAGATTTAGTCGCACTGAAAGCTGCTCGTGCAGTGATCGGCAATCGCGTTGCTGTTCGCTATTCCGGTCTGAGAGACCAGGGAGGGGAGCTCGCCCCAGCCGCTACCGCCGGCCGGGAGGTGCGGGAGCAGGCAGCGGCGGGGTCGGCGCTTCGGCCTGCTTGGCTGGCGTCGGCTCGGTTTGCGTCCGGCACTTGGCGGCTGCCAGCGACGCCTGTGCCTGCGGCATCAGGCCGGGTTCGGCGGCGAGCGCCTTCATCACGATCAGGCCGGTGTCGGTCGGAGAGTCGATGATCAGCCGGTCGGCGGAGGTGACGTCTTCTTCTTCCGGCAACTCCGCATGCTGCGCTTCCGTCATCAAATCGAGCTCGATCACCTTGCGGCCGGCGGAGCGGTCGTTGATCGCGTAGTAGGCCACCTCGTTGCGGGTGTAGAATGATACCGAAGTGTAGGCCTGACTGACCGGCACCGTCAGCTTGATCGGTCCATCCGACAGATCATAGCGGCAGATCGCCATGGCAAAGGCCGGGTCCAGAAACGGCATCGGCGCATTGGTCGGATCGGCGACGGGCAACTGCGTCACGGCGTTGAGCTTGGTCATCGGCGTCAGCCGAGAATAGGCATCCTGTGTCGCAATCCGCGGCAATGCCAGAACGGCGACGAGATGCACGATGAAGCCGAGCAGAACGCCTGCAATGATGGTGAAGGCAAACCGGGTCATGGGCAGCCCACCGTCGCGATCTGCGGCATCGGCGCATCGCGCTGGGTGCGCGTGGCGACGCCTACCGGCGTGTCGTAGAGACGCAGCATCAGTGCATAGCGCTCGATGCCGCCGGTCGGCAGCCAGTTGCCCGCGCGCGCGCGCGAGGCCACGCGCACCTCGAACTGTCCGTCCGCGCCGCGGATCACTTCCTGGCTGGTGAAGCCGTGGCGCTGCAGCGTATTGGCGACGAGCTGGCCCTTGGGATTGTACAGCGTCAGCGTCCAGAACCGTGCCGCCGGCGTGACGCCGCTGACCACGACGTCGCAGCGGCCGTCGAGCGGCTTGTCGTTGTCGTCGGTGGTGGCGATGAAGGCGACGCCGTCGCCGGTGCCGACCGGCAGTTCGCCGCTGCGCACGATAATGGCGCGGGAATAGGGATCGACGTCGGAGGTGCCGGTCTTCGGCCGCGCCGTCCAGGCGCCGATCTTCAGCGTGCCGAGATCGGTGCCCTTGGTCGCGGTCACATAGGTCGTGCCGAGGCCGATGGCGGAGGCGATGATCAGCGTCAGCAGGGTGATGAAGATGAGGCGCACGGAATTGTCAGTTCTTGCGCCCGGCGGGCGCTGCCTTGTCGCCGGGCGTCGCCGCCGCGAAGCTTTCGGGGCTGGCGATCGAGCTTGACCTGGCCGGTTTCGGCGGTTCGGCGGCCGAGGTCTTTGCCGCGCTTTTGGCGGCCTCGTCGAGTTGCTTCTCGATCCGCACCAGAATGTCGGCGCCGCGCCTCGTCAGCACCGGGGGAGGCCCTGGCTTGGTGTCGAGGATCTTCGGCGCGCCTGTGGCCGTTGCCGCGGCGACGCGTGCCGACGGCGGCAGCTTCTGGCCCATGCCGATGCCCGGCACTTCCTTGACCTCGACGCCCTGGTGGGCGGCGACCATGATGTCATGCCATGTCTGCGCAGGCAGCGAGCCGCCGGTCATGCGATTGGTCGGCGAATAGTCGTCATTGCCGTACCAGACCGCGCAGGAGAAGTTGCCGGTGTAGCCGACGAACCAGGCGTCACGATAGGCGTTGGTGGTGCCGGTCTTGCCGGCGGTCGGAATGCCCTCGATGATGGCGCGGCGTGCGGTTCCTTCGCTCACCACATGGCTCATCATTTCCGCCATGTCGGCGGCAACCGAGGCGGGGATGGCCTGGGTCGGCTTCTTGCCGTCGCGATCCCATCGCCAGACCAGATCGCCGGTGCCGGTCCGCACCTCGAGCACGGCGTGGGGCGCGACTGCCTTGCCCCTGTTGGGAAAGGTCGCATAGGCGACCGCATGTTCGAGCACCGTAACTTCGTCCGAGCCGATCGGCAGCGACGGCGTGTCGGGCAGCGGCGCCGTGAGGCCGAAGCGGCGCGCCACCTCTACGATCTTCTTCCGGCCGGCCTTGGCCGGGTTCGGCGTCTTGCCGCCGAGCGCGATTGAAAGCTTCACCGGCACGACGTTGATCGAGCGCGTGATGGCCTGGGTCAGCGTCACCGAACCGGAATAGGAGTGGCCGTAGTTCTGCGGACACCAGTTACCGATACACACCGGACCGTCGACAACGATCGAGGTCGGCTTGTAACCGTTCAGCAGCGCAGTCGTGTAGACATAGGGTTTGAACGATGAACCAGGCTGCCGATAGGCATCGGTGGCGCGGTTGAACTGGCTGGCGCCGTAGTCGCGCCCGCCGACCATGGCGCGCACGCCGCCGTCGAGATCGGCGACCACGGTTGCCGCCTGCGTGGCGTGATAGTCGCGGCCGAACTGGCGGAGCTGGTTTTCGACTGCACTCTCCGCGGCGCGCTGCAGGTTCATGTCGATCGTGGTGCGTACCACGAAGACGCGCTCGGTGTAGGACTTCGGGAAGGTATCGACGAGCTTGCGCATCTCCTCGAAGGCGTAGTCGAGATAGTAGTTCGGCGAATTCTCGTCGCGGCGGTCGACGGCAAATGCCGGATTGCGGCGGGCGCCGAACACCTGGCCCTCGGTCATGAACCCGGCATCCACCAGGTTGTCGAGCACCACGTTGGCGCGGGCGCGCGCGGCGGGCAGGTTGATGTGGGGCGCGTATTTGGTCGGCGCCTTGAACAGGCCGGAGAGCATCGCGGCCTCCGCAAGGTTCACGTCGCGCGCCGACTTGTTGAAGTAGAAATGCGCCGCGCCGTCGACGCCGAAAGTGCCGCCGCCCATATAGGCGCGGTCGAGATAGAGCTTCAGGATCTCGTTCTTGGTCAGCCGCGTCTCGAGCCACACCGCGAGGAACGCTTCCTTCACCTTGCGCTCGATCGTGCGCTCGTTGTTGAGGAACAGGTTCTTGGCGAGCTGCTGCGTGATCGACGAGCCGCCCTGGCGCACGCCGCCGGCTTGCGCGTTGGTGACGAGCGCGCGCGCGGTGCCGGGGATATCGATGCCGAAATGGTCGTAGAAGCGCCGGTCTTCGGTCGCGAGCGTCGCCTTGATCAGCACGTCCGGAAAATCTTCCAGCGGGATCGAGTCGTTGTGCTTGATGCCGCGGCTGCCGATCGGATTGCCGTAGCGGTCGAGGAAGCTCACCGCGAGGTCGGACTTCTTCAGCCAGTCGTCGTCGGCGGTCTCACGGAAGGCCGGGATCGCCAGTGCGAGCATCAGGATGAGACCACCGAGACCCAGCGTCGCCGCTTCCGACAGCGGCTCGACGATCACCCAGCGCTTCCAGCGGCCGACGTAGAAGCGATCCATGAAGGTGGAATAGCGCTCATAGAGCTCGCGCAGGCCCTTCGCAGAAGAGAACAGCGTGGAATCGATGCGCGCATCGATGTCCAGCAACACGTTCTGGATCTTCTTCTTCCACCTGGTCGGTATGATCCTGCGCACCGGCTTACTTCATCGGTTCAAAAGCGCCGCGGCGGGCCGGCGGCCCTGCCACGAGACGTCTTGCGGGATTGTTGCGGCAAACCCAAGGCGCTCAACAACGCATTCGGGGACTCGGTTGTAGTTCTATCCGAGCGGGGGCGATAAACCAATGGTGTTGCAGCGATTTTGAACGGCGGGCATGGTGCGGCCGGACCCGCTTGCGCCGCCGGTCGGGAGCCCCCTAGAAGGGCGGATATCCGGCGTGATTCCAGGGAAAATCAGCCTCATGACCGCACCGCCCAGACGAAGCTCGGGCCAGGAGGGATTCTTCTGGAAAACCAAGACGTTGGAGGAGATGTCCGACGTTGAATGGGAGAGCCTGTGCGATGGCTGCGCGCGCTGCTGCCTGGAGAAGCTCGAAGACGAGGACACCGGCAGGATTTACTTCACTCATGTCGGTTGCCGACTGCTCGATGCGCAGGCCTGTGCCTGCAAGGACTATCCAAACCGTTCCGACAAGGTCCCGGATTGCGTGCGGTTGACACCGGCCAATGTGCGCACCCTCAACTGGCTGCCGCCGAGCTGCGGCTACCGGCTCGTCGCCGAGGGCCGCGACCTCTATTGGTGGCATCCGCTGATTTCGGGCGATCCCAACACCGTGCATGAGGCCGGCGTCTCCGTGCGCGGGCGGGTGGAGGGCACCGAGGGCGAAGTCACGGTCGACGAGCTGGAGGATCACATCGTGCAATGGCCGGGCCTGCTGCCGAAGCGGGCCAAGCTGAAACGGCCGCCTCGGGCGTGACGGATCACAGTATCGCGAGGATGCCCCTGCGGGAGGCTCCCATGCGCCCGACCGGGTGCCCCCATGCGCGATTGATCCCTAAAGTGCTTCTCAGAGAATGATTCAGCCGCGCGGGGAGCCGCGTAGCCAACGAATTGCCGAAAAATGAGCGATTTCGAACGGCAGAGCCGACGAGCTGCCGACCAGGAAACTTTGTCCGACGAGGTCGCCGCAGAGATCTCGCATATCCCGACCGAAGTGATCGACCTCGTGGATGCGCCGCCGCTGGCGCCGCCGGTGCCGCTCGACAAGAGCGAGGTTCGCACCATCCTGATGAGCCTGTTGCTGACGATGTTCCTGGCCGCGCTGGAGCAGACCATCGTGGCAACTGCGCTGCCGACGCTCGGTCGCCAGTTCGGTGACGTCTCCAATCTCTCCTGGGTCATCACCGCCTATCTTCTGGCGGCGACCGCCGTCGCTCCGGTGTTCGGCACGCTCAGCGACATCTACGGCCGCCGTGTGATGGTTATCATCTCGCTCAGCCTGTTCATGGCCGGCTCCGTCGCATGCGCGCTGGCGCCGAGCCTGCCGGTGCTGATCGTCGGCCGCGGCCTGCAGGGGCTCGGCGGCGGCGGCATCATGCCGGTCGTGCAGACCGTGATCTCCGACGTGGTCTCGCCGCGCGAACGCGGCCAGTACCAGGCCTATTTCAGCGGCGTCTGGGTGGCCGGCGGCATTCTGGGGCCCGTGCTGGGCGGCCTGTTTGCCGAACACCTGCATTGGTCGATGATCTTCTGGATCAACCTGCCGCTTGGCATCGCGGCGCTGGCGCTGCTGCTGCCGAAGATGGCCAAGATCCCCGTCTATCACCGCCGCCGCAAGGTCGACTGGCTCGGCGGCATCCTGCTGATGGCCTCGGCCGTCGTCGTCATGCTGGTACTGACCTGGGGCGGCAACCGCCATCCCTGGCTGTCGCCGACGATCCTGTCGATGATGGGCTCGGCGATTGCGCTGGCGCTGCTGTTTGTCTGGTACGCGCGCAGGGCGGCGGAGCCGTTCCTGCCATTGCCGCTGCTGGGCGGCACGGTCGCGCCCTTTGCCATCACCGCCGGCGGCTGCGCGCTCGGCGCGATCATGGGGCTGACCGTGCATCTGCCGCTGTATTACGAGGTCGTCTATCACCTCAATCCCAGCGAGGCCGGCCTTGCGCTGATTCCGCTCGCGGCGATTTCGACCTGCGGTGCGGCCATTGCCGGCCGGACCATGGCGCGGGCCAGGCACTACAAGCGCGTCGCCATTGTCGGTACCTCGGTTGCCGTGGTCTCGGGCTTTGCCCTTGCGTTCACCACGCTGCCGCTGTGGGGCTTGCTGATGCTGATGTCGGTGTTCGCGCTCGGTCTCGGCACGACATTCCCGGTCAGCGTGGTGTCGCTGCAGAATTCGGTGACGCGTGCCCAGATCGGAACGCTGACGGGCGCGATGAATTTCTTCCGCGCGCTGATGGCTTCATTCGCGGTCGCAGCTTTCACCGCTATCCTGTTGATGGCATTGGGTGCCGACATTCAGTTGGCCGGCGAGCATCGCGGGTCGATCGGCTCGATAGCCGTTCCCGACATGATTGCGGCGTTCCGCTGGGTCTTCGGCGCTGCGGCTGTCATGATGACCTGTGCCGCAATGTGCATGATCTTGATGGAAGAGCGGCCGCTTGCCGGCCCCGCCAAGCCGCCGGCGGAGACCGCAAAGTAGCTCGGTTCGTGCGCCGCCGCCGGCCAGGCCTCACGTGCCCGGTCGCGACACCTCGGTTTCCTTGCTGGTGATGAACTCCAGCAGAACGGGAACGCCTTCCCTGGTCTTCTCGATGCCGCGCTTGATGGCGGGGATGATGTCTTCCGGCTTCGTCACGCGTTCGCCATAGCCACCGAAGGCCCGCGCCATCGCGGCATAGTCGCCGGAAATGTCGGTGGAGCGATATTTCTCGGTCGAGATCGGCATGACCTTCAATTCGATCGCCATCGAGAAATTGTTCAGGAGGATCGACATGATCGGAATCCGCTCGCGCACCGCAGTTTCGAAATCCATGCCGGTGAAGCCGATCGCGGCATCGCCCCAGACGTTGATGCAGAGCTTGTCGGGCTTGGCCAGCTTGGCGCCCATGGCAAGGCCCAGGCCATAGCCGAGCTGGGTCGTCTTGCCCCAGCCAATGTAGGAGAGGGGCTCGACCGCCTTCCAGAACGGCGAGAGCTGGTCGCGCGGGCTGCCGGCGTCATGGGTGATGATGGTGTTTGCGATATCGACGGTGTGCTGCAGATCCCAGAGCACACGGTAGGGATTGAGCGGCGCATCGTTGGACGTCAATTTCGGCATCCACTTGGCGAGCCATTCCTTGTGGGAGGCCGCGATCTCGGCGGCGACTGCGCTGTGGTCGCGGTCTGTCTTGACGGTCTTGCCGATTTCTTCGAGCAGCGCATCCAGCACGAGGCCGGCATCGCCGACCAGGCCGATCTTCGCCTCGACGTCCTTGTTGAGATGGTTGGGATCGAGCGTGGCATGGATGACGGTCTTGCCCTTGGGCATCGCGATGCCGAAGGAGGTTTCAGTGAACGAGCAGCCGATGCCGAAGATCACATCGGCCTCGGCCAGGAACTTCGGCACCGCGCGCGGCACGGCGAGGCCACCCGAGCCGAGCGACAGCGGGTGGGTTTCCGGGAAGGACGATTTGCCGCCGAGGCTTGTGGTGACGGGGATCGCCAGCCGTTCCGCAAGCCGCTTCAGT
>JAHCKB010000089.1 GCA_026125985.1 Bradyrhizobium sp. | reverse complement strand
CGCTTAAGGCGGATGCCGACGACGCCCACGGAGCCCGCGAGCACCTGCACCACGAGTACGGCCGTCCACTCCACTACGGCGTCGACGATGTCTGTGACGCCAGCAACGAGAACGCCGAGATCTTCCTGCAGTTCGCAGGGGCTCTCGTCGCCAACATCGAAACTAGGGCGATCCGCAACAACGCGCTCGCCCTGCCGGCACGGGACCAGCAGTGGATCCTGATCGAGAAGGCTAAGGCCATCATGGACGCATGGGCCTTCCCGCATGCCCAACGCGTGCGGGACATGGTCGACGCGATCGGGCGCGATTGCCGGGAGGAATCTCTCCTTGCCAACGCGCCGCTCGGCGCCGGCGCCAACGCGATCGCTATCCTCGAGGAGGAGATGGAGGCGTTGTCGTTCGACGACGAGCTCGGCTCGGTCCTAAAATACGCCATCGCCAATGGCGCGATTACCATCGAGCGCAACTACGGGCAGGGAAGCAAGCTATGGGCGCTCATCGAGCTCACCGGGACGGTCGTGCTCGTATACGGCCTGACCTTTAACCGTGGCGGCTTCCTGCCCCAGAAGATCGACTACCTGCGCAAGGTAACGGGGTTGGCCAGTGCGTAAGCATTGGGAGAATTGCATCACCAACTTCGATAGCGAAGTAGAGGCCTTCGTGGCCGACTATTTCGCCGATGCGTCGCGCCGCGTCCTGCTCGTCGCGGCAGCTGGCTTCGATCCCCGATCGCGCCGCATCTCGCAGATGCTTGCGGGCACCCTTGGCAACCGTCTATCCGCCGTCTTCATCCGCGAGGAGAGGCCCCGCGCTTCGGAAGCGCTGATCAAACAAGCCGACGAGAACGAAATCGCCCTGAAGGCCATGGTCCCCAACTGCACCATTTTCAGGGTCGACGTCTTCGCGGACGACGGGGCACCTGTCGGCGGGTCGCGCATTGTCACGCAGCTCGGGCAGCTTCCCGTGACCGAGGAGGTAACCGACGTCATCCTCGACCTGAGCGCGCTTTCCATTGGCATAGGCTTCCCCGCCGCACGGATGCTTCTTGAGGACTGCGAGGCAGCCAGCAACCGCGCCTTCCATCTCATGATCGTCTCGAACCCCGAGATGGACGACAAGATCTCGAGCGTGCCGTCGAGCCGCGCGGGCTCGGTGAAAGGTTTCTCCCCGCCCGTCGACGCCGAGGGCCAAGGACTGGCGCAAGTCTGGATCCCGCAGCTCGCGCCCGGCCGCGCCTCCGCACTGACCCAGATCGGCGCGGCGATCCAACGTCGCTACAAGATCTGCCCGCTGCTCCCCTTCCCCGCCCGGAATCCCCGGCGAGCCGACGATCTTCTTGCCGAATACCGGACCGAACTTGTGAACGAATGGGAGGTGGATCCGCGCGACGTCGTCTATGCCTCCGAGCGGAACCCGCTCGATTGCTACCGCACGCTCTCGACGCTCAAGACCCGATTTGACCGGACCATGAAGGGAACCTACGAACCCCGCATGGTGCTCTCCCCGGTCGGCAGCAAGGTGCTCGCGGCTGGTGCTTTGATGGCCGCCATCGAGCACGACATGGCCGTGCAGTACCTTGAGACCGAGAGTTATCTGTTCGATCACCCCGAACCGACCCCAGCGGATCTGCCGGACATGACCGTCCACCTGATCCTCTCCGGTCCGCTCTACGCCAGCTACGACGAAGCGGCGAGCCCGTCATGACGACGCCGGTCTTCAGCGCGAAGTTGGACGCACTCCCGGCCACGCTCGAGCTGTTCCGCAGCTACGACGCCGGCCCTCTCGCCAGTGGCATGGCGCAGGGCGCGCGCCGCCATGCACTGTCGATCGGGTCCGGCGGGTCCGCGATCGCGGCCGAATACCTGATGCGCTGCCGCGATACACTCGGCCTCGGACCGACAACGGTGCAGACCCCGATGCAGGCAGTACTCGACCAGCACGAGCTCACCGACAGCGACGTCTGGTTGTTCAGCGCCGGCGGTGACAACTCCGATGCGGCCGCCGCCGCGCGTGCAGCGCTCGACCGCAAGGCCAAGACCCTCCAACTCATCACCCGTAACCCGGGCGGGACCGCCGCCGGCATCGTCGGACGCGGCGGCGGCACCGTCCACGTTGTACCTGTTGCTGATCCGAAGGACGGCTACCTCGCGACGCACTCCCTATTATCTTCCATCGCGGCCCTGCTCTTGGCTTCCGACGCCGCCTCGCGGGATCCATTCGGAACGGTGCATCTCCTCGACAGCCTCTCTGCCCGGCTGGCTGACATGCGTGATCCCGCCACCCGAGCTTCGCGCCTCGCCGCCTTGGCGCACCTCCGTCGCACCGACACCGTGGTCGTCGCCGGAGACCCCCTTCTGAGACCGATGTCGGTGCTGTTGGACACCTCCATCTGGGAGGCGGCGCTTTGTCACGTCCAGACCACCGACTTGCGGAATCTCGCGCATGGCCGTCACAGTTGGCTGCATCATCGCATGCACGAGACGACGATCCTCGCGCTGACCGGTATCGACTCTCGCGCCTCGTGGGCGGCGATCGACGCCGCGCTTCCTGGATCCCTTCGCCGCATCCCCATTGACCACGGATCCTGCGGCCGCCTCGACAACGCGCTCGCCATTATCGACGGCTTGGGCATCCTTGAGGCCACGGGCGCGATCCTCGGCATTGATCCCGGCAAACCCGGCATCGGCGAATTCGGACGGTCGATGTATGACGACCGTTCGCTCGCCGAGCTTGCCGAGATGATGACGCCGCAAGTGCGGCATAAGCGGGCCGCGATCGCGAGGTCGGATGCGCACGACCCCACGGATGATCCCCTGCACGTCATCGGAAACAATCGTCTAGCAGTCCTTGCCCAGGCGGACATCGGAGGCGCGGTCTTCGACTATGACGGCACCATAGTCACTACTGCCGGTCGCTGGTCAGTCCCCGACCAGGAGATCGTCGACGAGTTGGTACGGCTCCACAGCGCGGGGCTGATGATCGGCATCGCGACGGGGCGGGGCGGATCAGCCGGGGAGGATCTCCGAAAGGTACTTCCCACCGACATGCTGCCCTTAACACTGATCGGCTACTACAATGGCGGCCACCTCCGGACCGCGGACGTCGACATCGCCCACGACCACCCAGTGGATGATCCGTCGATTGCCGAGATCGCCGAATGGCTACACCGGCGCGAAGACCTCTTCATCCAGCAGGAATTCAAACATCGCGAGGTCCAGATCACGGTGGATATGGACCGGCTGCGCCATCCCTACCGATTCCCCGTCGACCTGGAAGGATGCGCCACGTTCTCGGATGGGCGCGTCCGTGTCATGGGGTCTGGGCATAGCTACGACATCGTGCCTGCGGCTTCGTCCAAGCTCGTCGTCGTGGAGGCGCTGAGAAGGAAACTATCCGCAGGAGCGGAGGTCCTCTGCTTCGGGGACAGCGGCTCGCGCCGGGGTAACGACCATACACTGCTCTCTCACCGGTTTGGGATCAGCGTCGGTGACGTTTGCGGAGCGGCGAACGGATGCTGGTCGCTGTTTGGCGCCGGACCGATCGGGCCCAGCGCGCTTCTAAAAATCCTTCGGGCCCTGGTGCCAACCCACACCGGTAAGATTCGCCTGAATGTCGCATCGCTTGGGCTCGACAGACGACGAGAAACGAGCACATAAAGTGAACATGCGCGAATCGAGATCCCACTACGGCTATCGTATTGACGTCGCCGGAACCGGCTTCACCGTTCTCGATCGCGTGTATGCCGACGGCGATCTGTCGGACGAGGCGCTCGGCGGGTCATGCGGGAACATCCTAGTCTCATTGGCGATGCTCCACCGTCGCGTCGCACCGGTGCTGGCGCTAGGCGACGATGATGCCGGTGAACGGCTAGTCCGCGAATTCGCCCAGGCCGGTGCAACCGTCCGCTACATCACGCGTCGTGCGGACATCCGATCACCTGTTCTAGCCCAGGAACTGGATACAGCGTCCGGCCAGCATGAATTCAGCTTCGTGTGCCCGGAAACCCGGGAGGAGCTGCCACGTTTCCAACCAATCGGCAAAGCCGAGCTAGCGTCCGCTCTGCCCATATTGATGCATTGCAACGTTTTCTATGCAGATCGCCTCTCCGACAACATCGTGGAGGCGATGAGGACAGCGAGGTCGGCGGGCGCGATAATATTCTTCGAGCCCTCGGACATCGAGGAAGGAAAGCTATTCGAGGAGGCGCTGCAGCTCGCGACCATCCTCAAATATTCCGAGGACCGGCTGGGCGAGCGCTTGGCGGACCGACTTACCAACTGCCTCCGCATCGTCACCCACGGCGCCGCCGGCCTAGAGGTTCGCGACGGCGATGGAGCGATTTGGTGCAAGGCGATCTACGCCCCCAAAGTCTTGGACACCTGCGGTTCGGGCGACATGGTGAGCGTTGGTGTGATCGACTGGATGCTCACCAACAGTTTCGCTACCGCCTGCCTCAGAGCGGCCGACCTCCTCGAAGGCATTGTGGCTGGCCAGCGCCTCGCGGCCGAGAACTGCGCTTACGCCGGCGCCCGAGGACTTTTCAAAAAGCGGGGCGCCCAGTACGTCCGCGAGATACTGAGCATTCGTTCCTCTGTGCCCTGAGCGCGGGTTACTCGGCCGCCACGAGATAGGTTTTCCCCCGTAGCTCAGCGCGGATCTCCATCAGCAGCGTGCCTAGCATGTTGCGGCCGACGCCATTGACTTCGCCCCACAGGCGGTTGACCTCGTTGTCGACGGTCGCGCTCTCCACGAGCCTCGCATCGCCGGTTGAGAGGAGTAGCTCAGATAGGTCGGCATGCTGTGTGAACTTGGCTCGTAGGACCGACCGCATGCGGCCGAACTTCTTCGTCGACCAGCCGGGGGCGACGTCCCAGTAATAGAGGCCGTGCGCCGCCATCGCGAGAAGTGCGGGCGACGGCGCCTCCATGAGCCACTTCCGCACCGTTGGTTTACGGGCCTTGCCTGCTTGGTAGGCGTGCTCACTGGTCGCAAATGTCTCGCCTTCGAACTCGACGTCGCGCCGGTAGAGGTTGCTGAACGCGCCGTAGGGCTTTTCGCTCGCCCGGTAGAAGCGGATTTCGTCCATCTTTCTCTCTTTGCAAATTCGTCAGCGATATCTCACCGCTAATTTGCATGAAACCTGATGACAAGTAGATTAGCGACCTACAACAGCGAATGTCACGCGCCCGCTCGACGGGGCGTCGGATCCATTCGCAATGGCACGCGCAATGTGCGCAAAGCTGATCCTGGCACGCCAGATTGAGCAGAAGGCATCCAGCGGTCGCTTAGCGCGGGACGTTTGTCGCCCGACCAAACGAGGGACAATACCGTATCATCTGCTATCCTCCGGTGGCACCCGTCCGGTGCGACCCGGTATTCGATCGGCACCGAATGATGCTCCTCACTGTCCGTGATGCTTGTGAACCCCACGACCATGTTAGGCGGGCCGACCCCGCGCCAGAAATTGACGACCTCGTCGAAGGTCTCGCCTCTGCCGAGACGTCGGAGGGGGCCGAGGAATTCTTTCGGACCAACCATATTACTGGCGGCATGCGGTTATTGCTGGAGCTCGGCTTCCGCCGGCTGGCCGGAAAAGGCGATCAGCCTTCGTTCGTGCTCTCGCAAGCTATGGGCGGCGGCAAGACTCACATGATGGTCGCACTCGGCCTGCTCGCCCGCCTGCCGACTTTGCGGCGGCGCATCCTCGCGGAGGCTGGCCTCGGAGACGAACTCGAGGGCGTGGCCCGCGTCGCGGCCGTAACCGGCCGCCGCAACCCTCCGCACTATCTCTGGGGCGAGATTGCTGCCCAGCTTGGCAAGGCAGAGGCGTTCCGTCGTTTCTGGGCCGACGGGCCCCGCGCGCCTGACGAAGACGACTGGAAGGACCTCCTCGGCAATGAGCCCACGCTTATCATGTTTGACGAGCTTCCGAGCTGGTTCGACTACGCCGTGGTTCACCAGGTCGGCGGCGGCACGCTCGCGAACGTCGCGCGCTATGCGCTAGCGAACCTGTTCGAGGCCGCGCGCAAGACCAATGGCCGCACCTGCATCGTTGCGTCCAATCTCTCCGGGGGCGCCTACCCGGACGCGGTGCGCGATCTGGAGAGGGAGGCATTCCGCGGCGCCCGGCCGATCGAGCCTGTCTCCCTGCAGGGCGGCGACATCTTCGCCATTCTGCGCAAGCGGCTTTTCCAAAGGCTGCCGTCGTCGCAAGCGATCGACGAGGTCGCTGACGCCTACGTCAAGGCGATGGAGGAAGCCGTTAAGGCTCGCGCAGTACAGAAGTCCCCGGAGCGGCTCGCCGAGGAGATCCATGGCTGCTATCCGTTCCATCCGCGCTTTGCCGATCTTGTCGCCACCTTCCGCAACAACGAGAATTTCCGGCAAACACGCGGCCTTCTCGGCCTTGCAGGTCGAATCGTGCGGGGTGTCTGGGAACGGAAAACCAACGACGTTCATCTTGTTGGTATCCAGCACGCGAACCTCGCCGACGGAAGCCTCCGGAGCGAGCCTTTCCTCGAGCCCATGCGTGAAGCGATTGCCCACGACATCGCTAACCAGGGACAGGCCAAGGCCGAGGCGATCGACGTCGCGCAGGGGTCGGACGCGGGCAGCCAGGTTGCGGTCGCCCTTATCTTCGCCTCGATCGGCTCCGGGCCCGACAGTAAGCGGGGTCTCACCCGTTCCGAGCTTGTCGAGTGCCTCATGGCGCCCAATCGAACGGCTACCGAATTCGGCATCGCCTTCGACGCGCTGCGAGGCATGGAGGGCGCGTGGTATCTCCATGGCGACGGGAAGGAAGAGGGTGCCTACCGGTTCACCAATCAGGAGAACCTGACTCGACGGCTGCAGAAGGAAGCAAAGGACGCTCCCGAATCTCGCATCCACCGCGAGCTCGTCGACCGGCTCGAGAAGATTTTCGAGCCACAGGCTGGGGTCGCTTACCAAAGGGTTCTGGCGCTGCCCGAGATGGACGCCATCGACCTGCGGCGCGATCGCACGCTGCTGGTCATGTCTCCGGACAGCGGCAGCCCGCCCAAGGCTGCCGCGACGTTGTTCTCCGGGATTGTCGAGAAGAACAACTTGCTGATCGTGACCGGTGACGAGACCCGCTTCGCCAGCATGGATAGCGCGGCACGGCGGCTCTATGCCGCCCGCAAGGTTTGGCGCGAACTCGGCCGCGATCATCCGCAGGCCGAGGAGGTGCAGGAGAAGCTGGAACAGGCCGAGTTCGACCTGCTTACCACCATCGAGCAGGTGTTCAATAAGATCTGGTATCCCGCGATCTCGCCCCGCACGCGCCAGCCCGATCTGCTGGACCAGAAACTCGACCTACGCGTCGAGCGCCCGAGGGACGCACCGCCGCGTCTCGTCGGAGAGCCCCAGATCGAGGAGGCCCTCGGTCCAGGCAAGGCGAGCAAGCTCATTCCCGAGCCGGAGAAGCAGGCTCCGGCGCTGCTCGACAGGATCGAGGAGCAACTCTGGCCTGGGGGCGTCAAGAAGGCCAGGTGGACCGACATCGAGACCAACGCGCGCTCAATGGCGCGCTTCGCCTGGCTGCCCGGCAAGGGGCTCGATACACTGAAGCGCGTTGCCATACAACAGGCCCGCTGGCGCGAGACGGCCGACGGTTTCATCGAACGCGGCCCCTTCGAGAAGGCGAAAACCACCGTTTCCATTAGTCTCATCGCTCGCGACCCCAACACCGGAGAGGCCCGCCTCGAGGTGAAAGGCTTCGATGCCGGCACACGGCCAGTGATTCGCTGTTCGAACGATGGGCCCGCCACGCCATCGAGCCCAGAACTGAAGGAACTGTCCTTCTCGACGACGAAGCTGCACCTGTGGTTTCTGGCCGAGGATTCGACGGGCGAGCATCCGACCGGCGACCCCGTGCCCTGGCGCAACACGATTACGATCCTACATGAGCCACGTGATACGTCGGCCGGCCGCGTGGTTGAGTTGAAGGCCGTCCCCGCCGGGTCGCTGCGCTGGACGGTGGGCGGCACCAGCCCACGCGACATGGGCAATCCCTACGTTGGGCCAGTGACCATCCCCACCCTGGGTGGCTTGCTGCGTGTGCTGGCCGAAGAAGGAGACATCTCGGTCGAGAATTCCTTCGAGTTCGGTCCTCTGCGCAATGGCATGCGCGAGAAGCCGCAGACGTTGAGCGAACTGGTGGATCCCGCCAGGCCCGCATCCCTGATCAAGCGCATCGAGCGCACTGACACGCAGACTTCCTTCGAGCTGATCAATCATATGAAGGAAACGCACGCTTCGGCGCTCGGCGCCGTGCTGACAGTCGGTCTCGGGGACACGAGCAGCATGCTGCGCATTGGTCGTGATGCGCCGGTGCAGGGTGCCGCGATTGAGCGGGCGGCTGTCTTCCTGCGCGAGCTCCTGAACGACGAGCGAGCAGCAGTGGCACTGCGGCTCGATGGGCTCGCTTTCCTGACCGGTGCCGATATGCTGGTGCTCGTGGATGCCACCCACGAACCGGTGGACCCTTCCACCATGCTAAAGCAGTGAATGCCTTGGCCCGCAAGCTCCGCCCCGCGAAGACCACTGCAACGATCGGGTTCGGCTGCCCGGCGGAGATGTTCGTCCACCATGTACTGGTCTTGATCCCGGAAAGCCGGATGGCGGAGGTGCTGTTCCAAGAGGATTGGGGCGTCACCCAGATCAGTCATCCCGATAGAATGATGCGATGTGCCCTCCCGCGGGAACGCTGGAACGCCATCGCGTCGGTCGCCCGGCAGACGCTCAACGACCGTCTGAAGGAGCAGGAGCTGCCAGCCTCGCGCTGGATCACCGGCGAGAACAAGGTGGAGCGCCTGCTCGGTAAGGAGCTCGTCGTGCTCGCCTGGGCGGTCGAAGCGGCCGAGGAGCAGGATTTGCCGGCCGTAACCGCCGCCTGGGCGGCGCTGCGGCCGGAGGAGCGATGGTGGCTGTTCGGCCGCGTGGCCAGCACCGCCGGCGGCGCGGGCGATGCCTCGGCCAAGCCGAGGCGTGGGCTCGCGTTGCTGCTGTCCGCCGGGCCCGACCGAAAGTCGGCGGCCGCGCCGCGTGCGCCGCGGCCGTTGCGGCCGAAGGGAGCGCAGATGGCGCTCCGTCTACTCGACGGCACGCCGGAGGATTAAGCCATGCCCGAGGCCCCTTCACCCCGCGGGCTGGCACCCTTTGCTTTGCGCGACGCGCCGTCCCTGATCGAGCGCGTCTTTCCCGGCCAGAAGGTCGGGGTGGAGGCCCAGAAGGAGCGCAAGGCGGGCGCTGGCCAGACCCTGACGGCTCTCGGCAGCTACTGGAAGGGCCGCAAGCCACTGATCCTGGTGCGTGCCTGCATTCTTGCCGCCCTGCTCCCGGCCACGGATGACACCGCGGCAGACCTCGCTCTCCTGGAAGAGTTGCTGGCAATGAATGACGCCGGTCTTGCCCGTCGGCTGCCCGCCGTCACGCCGGCGCACATAGTCGCCAGGCTACCCGACGCGGAGCCCGAGTGGCGATCACACATCGAGGCGAAGGGCGCCAGCGCTGGTGCTAGCGTGGAAGCCATGCAAGAGCCTTCGTCGGCAAGGGGCTGGCGCTGGCGCAAGGCTGATCTGACATCTATCAGCAGCCCGTCCGGGCGCAAGGCGGAGCGTGCTCGCATCGAGGCCGAGCGGGAGGACCTCAAGTCGCGTGCCTTTGCCGCGATGAGCTATTCCGAGAAGGTTTCGATCTGCAAACGTCCAGAGGAGATCGAATCGCTACGAATCGCAGATGATCCTTTGTACGCGGCAGCACTGGCGTCGGCCAACGTGCGCTTGGGCACCTCGGCGAGGACCCTGCCAGAGCTAGTCCAGCAACTCGGCGTGGCGCGTTTCGGCCATGCGCCGGTCGTCGGCGATCCCTTCGCCGGCGGCGGGTCCATCCCGTTCGAAGCCGCTCGGCTCGGCTGTCGTGTCATGGCGAGCGACCTGAACCCGGTGGCGGCGATGCTGACGTGGGGCGCCCTGAACATCATCGGCGCGGCGCCCGAGATTCGGACGCGCATCGCCGCTGAACAGCGTCGGGTGGCAAACGCGGTCGATGACGAGGTGAAGCGGCTCGGCATCGAGCATGATTCGCAGGGTAATCGCGCCAAGGCCTTTCTCTATTGCGTCGAGGTGGTGGATCCGCAGACCGGTTGGCGCGTGCCGATCGCCCCGTCGTGGGTCGTCAGCCGCAACCGCCGCACCGTGGCGCGGCTCGTGCCCGACCATCAGCGGAAGCGCTTCGACATCCTGATCGACACCGGAGTCTCCGCGGAGGCAATCACGGCCGCCGACGCGGGTACGTTTCACGACAGGAATCTGATTTATCGTCTAGCCCCGACGCCGGGGGGAGAAGAACGAGAGTGGCGAATTCCGATCGCTCGTCTGCGCGGCGATGGCGAAGGACCGGTCGGTGCGGACGGTGCTCGCGGCAACAGACTGAGGCTGTGGGACGTGCATGATGTGGCGCCCCGGGAGCCGGTATGGAATCCGGAAGCGCCGCCGGTGCTTCCCGGCAGCACCCCCGGCGCTTGGCAAGGCGGCGATATCTTCCTCGAGCGATTGTACTGTATTCAGTGGATGGACGCCGCCGACTTGAAGGAGGGCAAGCTCCGGCCGGCAACTTGGTTTGCCGCGCCGACCGAAGCGGACCTGGATGGCGAGGTGAGGTTGCGTATTCTTGTCGAAGACAACGTTTCGGCATGGCAGACAGCAGGCCGAGTGCCCGACATGTGGATCGCGCCGGGGGAAAAGACGGATGAGCCGATTCGCACACGCGGGTGGACGCATTGGCATCATTTGTTCACGCCAAGGCAGCTTCTGCTGCTTGCGACCATGAAAGAGGCGATTGCTGGCGTCGCTGATCCAATAGCAGCCTGCGCTCTGTGTTTCGACCTGACTTTCATGGCGGACAAGTCGGCACGACTATCTCGTTGGGAAGTTGGCTTTGCAGGGAGCGCGACAACTGCGCCTTCTGCGGATGCCGTCAAAGGTGTGTTCTACAATCAAGCTCTGAACACGCTTTATGTTTACGGCGCGAAGGGGCTGGTCATGCTCCAGGCCGATCAGCACGAAACATTTGCATCATTCCCGGTTGATGGTGAAGGCACCGTCCTGAGCAGCGACGCTACTCGCGTAACAAGGCACAGCGATCTCTGGGTCTACGATCCGCCCTACGCCGACGCTGTCTACTACCATGAGGTGACCGAGTTCTTCATTGCGTGGCTACGCCGCAATCCACCCAGCCCATTCGCACAGTGGACGTGGGACAGCCTACGGCCCCATGCGATCCAGGGAAGTGGCGAAAAATTTCGCGCCGACATGGCGAAGGCCTTGACCGCCATGGCCACCGCTATGCCGGTCAACGGTATGCATGTCTGCATGTTCACCCATCAGGACGCCAAGGTCTGGGCGGACCTGGCCGAGATCGTCTGGTCGGCCGGCATGCAGGTCACTGCGGCATGGTACGTGTCCACGGAGGCCGAGAACGCCTTCCGATCCGATGGACACGTTCAGGGCACTGTTCTCTTGGTTCTGCGCAAGCGTTCCGGCGAGGAGAGCTCGTGGACCAGCGACCTGGTGCCGGAGTTGAAGTACCGCGTCGAGCAGCAGGTGACAAGTTTACTCGCTTTGGATGCCGCCTCCGTGCGCGATCGGGGCGAGCACGCCTTCTCCTCCGCCGACATCCAGATGGCGGGTTACGCCGCGGCGCTCGAGGTGCTGACCGGCTACACGAGGATCGACGGCGAGGACATGACGCGCGCCGCGCTGCGCCCGAGAGTGGCAGGCGAAGCGAGCATTGTCGGCCGCATGATCGAACTGGCTGTGCAGACCGCCGCCGAGTTGGTGGTGCCCGAGGGCCTCGACTCCGCGCTGTGGCAGCGACTCAATAATGCAAGCGAGCGCTTCTGGCTGAAGATGGCCGAGATCGAGGGCAAGCGTCCGTCAGGCGCGTCCGCCAAGCTCGACGAGTACCAGACCTTTGCGAAGGCATTCCGCTGCACTGATTGGCGCCCGCTGATGGAGGTTGCCAGTGCCAACAGCGCGCGCCTCCGGGGTGCCGCCGCTTTCGGACGCTCCGTGATGGAAGGACATGAGTTCTCGCGCGGTTTAGTTCGTCCGGTGCTGTTCGCCATGCGCGGGCTGGTGCAGGCAGCGGCGGAACAACAGGATCCTGCTGAGGCAGGTGCAGCCGCGATCCACACGCTGCGCGACTTGTTTGGGCCTGAGTGGATGCGCCGACGCCCGGATGCCATGGCGATTGCGGCCTGGCTGGGCCGCAGTCAGCAGCAATCGAGACCGGACGAGGCGGAAGCCGGACGCGTGCTGGCCGAATTGATCCGCACGGAGCGGTTGCAGACGGGCTGACGCCGGGGAGTAGGTTCCGCACAGGCGCGTTGAAGCACAAAATGCGCGCCGTCCCAATATCCTACGGCCGCCGTAGCCTTCTCGTGTAATGACAGAGGGTGCCACGCATCAATACTCTGGCCGGCTGCAGTCAGAGTCGTATTTTCTCCGAGGCAAGATGTCGAACGGCTCCCTTCCGCCTCTGCTGAATCGCTTCTCCTCCCGTCGGGAGCGGCTCGATCATGCTTTTCTGCGAGACCGCCTGCGCGACGCCGCCACCTACGATCGGATCGCCGGCTACTTCCGAAGCTCGATATTCGAAGTCGCCGCCGAGGAGATCGCGCGCATCGACCGCGTGCGCATCGTCTGTAACTCCGATCTCGATCCCGACGATCTTCGCACCTCGCAGGCAATCCGCGAGCAGGCACTGGTGGCGAGATGGTGGGAAGGCGGACGTGGCGAGCTGCCGCTAGAAATCGAGAGCCTGCTACACCGAACTCGCTACCGCCGGCTAGCCGAGATGCTTTCAGCCCGCGACGGCAATGGGGACCCGAAGGTGCAGATCCGGGTGATAGATCGCACGACGGCGCCATTAGTGCACGGCAAAGCGGGCATCATCACAGCTCGCAGCGGTGCCCGGACCTGCTTTATGGGCTCAGTGAATGAAACGCTCGACGCTTGGCGCAAGCACTACGAAATCCTGTGGGAGGACACTTCATCGGAGGGGATCGCCTGGACACAGGAGGAGTTCGACTTCCTTTGGGACAAGGCCGTGCCGCTCCCTCAGGCGATCATTCGCGAGGTCGAGCGCTGCGCCGAGCGGGAAGAAATCGCGGTGCCAGACTGCCCGACTTGGGAACTGCCAGCGGCGGCGTTGGTCGAGGCGCCGATTGCTCGCGCTGGGGAAGGCTTGCAGCCATGGCAGAAGGCGTTCGTCGCAGAGTTTCTGCGCCATCGTGATTGTTACGGCAGGGCACGCCTCCTGCTCGCAGATGAGGTGGGTGTGGGGAAGACGCTTTCGCTCGCGACCTCTGCCCTCGTGGCCAGCTTGCTCGGTGATGGGCCGGTGCTCATTCTTGCCCCGGCGACACTCTGTGAGCAATGGCAGACCGAGTTGAAGGATCGGCTCGGCATCCCTTCGGCGCGGTGGCTGTCTGCGCGAAAGGACTGGATCAACCAGGACGGCAACATCATTCGGGGGGGTGGGTCGGAAGGCGTTGCGCATTGTCCATGCAGGATCGCCATCGTCTCAACCGGTCTAATCTTCCAGCGCGCACCGGAGGCCGAGGTTCTCTTGCGACGTCGCACTGCCCGAGGCGATACTGCCGCCTTCGGTACGCTAATCCTGGACGAGGCCCATCGCGCGCGGTCGCAGGAGAGCAACGGCGATCGTCGGGCTAACAATCTTCTAGAATTTATGAGCAAGGCAGCCACGAAGGCCCGTCATGTGCTGCTCGGCACGGCGACCCCTATACAAACGGACATTCGAGAACTGTGGGATCTGCTGGATATTCTCGACAGCGGTGCCGACCACGTGCTGGGCCCTTTACTCAGTCCGTGGCGTAAGTTGCCGGGTGCCGTGCAGGTCGTCTCCGGGCAGGTCCGACCGCGCGGTATCGCCGAAGCGTGGGAATGGCTGCGCCACGCAATTCCGAGCCGGCAGGAGCGCGACCCGGTGTTCGGCGCGCTGCGGCAGGATCTGGGGCTCACAGATGACACCTTCACCACCGTGCGCTCGTGGACCGCGCTGGATGTGGACGCGCGCGAGGAGATTGAAGACCGGCTGAAGTATGATCGCGATGGCCTAGGCTTCCTGCAGGCCAACAACCCGGTGGTCCGTCACACCGTCCTCCGTCGCCGGAAGGATCTGGAGGAGGCCGGCCTGCTGCGGCCCGTCGCCGTAGATCTATATCCGAATGAACTCGAACGCGACGCACGAACGCGGGCATTCTTCGCGGACGGAGGCGGGGCCATTGCCACCTCGCCGCAACTGGAGGAGGCTCTTGCTGCTGCCGGGCGGTTCTGCAAGGCATTGGGCGCGCGCAAGCGCGGCTCTGGTTATATCGAAAGTCTTCTTCACCAACGCATTTGCTCTTCCGCCGCGTCCGGGCTGGCGACGTGCCGCGTGCTGCTCGGCGAACCAGAGTCGGACTCGAACGCCTCAAGCCCTGCACCCGAAGCCGCCGGCTTCGAGCGCTTGCGTGCGGCCAACTCGATGCGCGAAGACGACAACGAGGAACTCTTCCCCGAGCAGCTCACCGCTCTTGTCAGCGACATGGCGGAAGAAAGCGAGGAGCTACGCGGCGCCATTGTCTTGCTGGAAGACATCGTCGCCCAGCCCCGCAACAGCCCAGCGGCCGACCCGAAATGGCGAGTGCTTCGACACTTCATCGTGGAACGCGACTGGCTGCGATACGGGACCATCGTGTTCAGCCAGTTCTTCGACACCGTGTTTTGGGCGGCTACCTCGCTCGCGGC
>JAHCKB010000088.1 GCA_026125985.1 Bradyrhizobium sp. | reverse complement strand
ATCTGTGCGGCGAGTGGATCGCCGCTATTTTGAGGCTCGGAAAATTGAAACCTTCACCGAGCATGTTGACGCATACAATGCCGTCGAGTTCGCCGGCGGTGAGCGCGGCGATCACACCCTTCACATACTTCAGGGATTTGTCGCCCGTGATGAGCTTCAGGCGCAGCGTCGTGTTGCGCTCGTAAAGCGTGAGCAGTTCGAAGGCTCGTTTGCGGCTGTCGGTACGAACCATGACACGGTGTTGGTGGCCCGCCGCGCGGTCCTGGTTGAATTGGCGCTCCGTGGCGGCAGCTATCGCAACGTCGAGAGACTGTCCCGCAGCGGGCGTGACCGGCTGATAGCGGATGGTGCCGAATACGCCGTCGTCGAAAGCCTTCCGCAGATCGTAGGTGTAGATAAAGCGTCCGCGGATTTCGCGCTGGTCTTGCCGAAAGGGGGTCGCCGTAAAAAGGATACGCATCGCGTCCGCGAAATGATCGAGAAGCGCTTTCCAGGTTTTCGCGGGGCTATGATGTGCTTCGTCCACCAGCACGAGATCGAACAGGTCGGCCGGGGGCTCCGGGACGTCGTCATACTCGGGACTGATGGATTGGACCGTGGCAACGACAACATCGAAGTCGCGCATCCTCTCCCAGCCTTCTGCGGTCGTGATGCGCTTCTTGACGGAAAGCACCCGCGGACCCGGTACGTCTTCGCTGATCGCGCCAGCTGTGCGCAACGTCGTGAGTGTCTCGACCTCGTCGGCGATCTGCTCGCGGACCAGTCGGCCCGGTGCGATAATCAAGACGCGGGTCGCGCGCAAAACGAAGGCCGTCGCGATGAGAACAGCCGTTTTGCCCGAGCCGGTTGGCATTGTGACGACTGCAGGTTCCTGCCTCGCCGAAAAATGCGCGGCTGCCGCGTGGATGGCGCCAAGCTGTGCTAGGCGGAATCCCGCAGCGTCACCGTTCTTAAGAGGATAGCGGAACGCCGCATAATTATCGGCGAAATATGTCATCGTCCCCAACCCGCGCAATCTAATCGACTATAGCCCGGATTTCGCCCAAGTGTGCCACAGAACGCATCCGTAGAGCCGGATCAAACAATTTGCCGTCCGACTATTTATCTCGGCACCCAATAAACCAGCCGGCCTAAGGATTAAATCACAATGGCACCACGCAGCCGAAGACACTAGGATTGGCTCCGTTCCGGAGCTGCTGCATTCATCGGGCGCGCAGACTGAGCACAATGCCTCCTGCGGTTTATGAGTTGAGGGAAGCCAAATGCGAAATCTCGTCGTCTGTTGCGACGGCACCGGAAACGAGATCGGCGAGAACATCTCAAATGTTCTCAAACTCTATCGCGTGCTAAGGAAAACCGAAAAGACACTTCCGCGGCAGGTAGTTTTTTATGATCCCGGCGTTGGGACGCTGGCGCGGCCGAATCCCTGGACGCGCTTCAAGCAGAACACCGTCACGGTGTTGGGTCTCGCCACGGGGTATGGGCTCGATGACAACGTTCTGAGAGCCTATCATTTCTTGATCGATAATTATGAAAATGGCGACGACATTTTCCTGTTCGGGTTTAGCCGCGGTGCATATACCGCCAGGGTTCTGGCGGGGTTGATTCACAAAGTCGGTCTGCTCGCCCCGGAGCAACGCAATTTAGCCGGTGCCGCGCTCACGGCTTATAAGCAGGCGAGCTCGGCCAGCGTCGCGCAAGAAGCGCGAGAGGCGGGTGCCACTGAGCCCTTGGGCGAAGACGACGAGCGAGGGGCACCTGCGGCCGCTCGCGATGATCCGGCATCCCAGTTCGCGCGAATTGTTTCCAGCAGATGGCCTACCATCAAGTTCCTCGGCGTCTGGGACACCGTGGCGAGCGTCATCGTTCCGCGTGCAGACCGCTTTTATGCCTTCAGCCTCCAGAAGCTGGCGTTCACGCAGGACAACCCGAGCGTGAAGGTGTTTCGCCAAGCCATCGCGATCGACGAGAGACGTCGGATGTTTCGGCTTGAGCCCTGGCTGGAGCGGCAGACCTTCATGCACAACCGCTTCAGTTCGACCAATAATTCTGAACCGCAGGATGCGCTCCAAGTTTGGTTCGCTGGCGTCCATGCCGATATTGGTGGAGGCTACCCTGAGAGCGAAAGCGGTCTTTCCAAGTTTCCGCTGCTGTGGATGATCCACGAGGCGACGATATGCGGGTTGACGGTCAGCGCGCAGACCGTAAACCACCTCGCCTGGGGCATCCAGCGGCAAGGCAGTCCGTTCAGCTATGTTGCCCCTGACATCATGCGTGATCCGCATGAGTCGATGACAATGGCGTGGCGTGCTTTGGAGTGGATTCCGAAAGCCGATAGGTTCAAGGAATGGAAAGGTCGCAGTTCGCGCTTCGGGTACTACATCCCGGCCGGAGAGCCGCGAGCGATTCCCGAAGGCGCTCACATTCACGAATCTGTCTTCGAGCGCATGAATGCCGTCCCGGCATATGCGCCGACCAACCTTCCGTCTCGGCACCAGGTTATCAGTTCGACCCACCGATAATCGTTCCAGCGCCACAGAGCGGATGGCGCATCGTTGTCCGCCATGCGAGCATGAACAACTTGGCGCCAGTCGATTGCTGCTAGTTTCCCGTCGCCGATACACCACGTCGCAACTAGCTCGTGATTTTCAAGGTCGGAATGAAGCCGCCGACGGTCCGATTTTGATCATAGATCTGCATGGGCAAATCCGCCTTCGGCATCCGCACGCGCCCGACCTCGACCGCCGCTGAATTAGGAAGGGCGGGAAACACGTTGATGAGCGCATCCTCGCCGTGAAAGGCCTTGATCCGATCGAGCAGACGTCGAAGCTGGCGCTTGAACTCCACCAGGTCTTCCGGACGGCGCATGATGTCGTTGTGCGGATTTTCGGCCGTCAGCGACCAGATAGCGACATCCTCGCCGAGCACCGCGCGAATCCGTTCGTCCGTAACCGTTGCGCTCAGCGCGAGCTTCAGCGCGACCGCCACCTTCGGTGACCCGGAATAGTCGCCGACTTGAAACGTGATCGCGGGTTGGTCAGCTTGCCAACGCCAAGTCGGCGGCTCGCGATATCGCTGATGAACCGTGACCGGTACGATATCCCCCAACAGATGCCCAAGCTCGATCAGCAGTGGTTGCGGCGCTAGCGCGAACACGCTGAGCTGCTTTATCTCTTTTTGCTCGATGCGCTCCTTCACCTTGCGCGCGAACACGCGGCGGAGATTCTCCTGCTGAACGGTCCAATAATTCGCTTCATGGTCGGCATAGTCACATCCGACCAGCTCGATATCGATCGTTCGGCCCTCGGCAGGATGCTTGTCGGGAGGCATCGCCATGAAGATCGATCGGGTCGACACCAGGGCGTCCCGCTGTCCGATGTCGGCCGCGAAGCGGAGGACGTGCGCGGCGCGTTCCTGCGCCATACCCGTCACGATGGCGATCCGGTCCTCATGCTCCGCCTTCATCTCAAGCAGGACGGCCTCGGGATGATCCGCGAGATAGTCGACGTCCACGCCCTTATGGTGCTTCGCGCAGAGCAACATGAGATTGGTCAAGTCCTTGGCGAGCGCGGGCGAGCGGACCGGATCTCCGCGCGGGCCATCGGCGCTGTCGGCGACGATGTGCGCGATGAAGCCGAACTTCCCATCCTCGCGCCCTGCAATCAGATCGCCGACCAATTCCTCGTTGCACCCGCGGTATTCGCAGCGCCCGGCAGCCTTGGTCCAAAGAGCGACCTGAATTTTCTGTGAGATTTGCGTTTTTGCCATGATGATGTTTCGCCCCGATTCGCTATAATGTTCACGTTTTATCCTCAAAGCTCAACCGCGCAGTTTGGCTATGCACACGCGGACCGTGGGCTTCACCTTGGAGGCCTATGGTGGAAAAGCAGACGCGTACCCGCGAGAGCGAGGAGTTCCTCGAGGATCTTGCCGAAGAACTGAGCGTGCCGCCTAGTCGGTATGAGCAGGCCGAGCGGAGCTACAAGTCGCTGGGGGACTGGCTGCACCGCGACGCCTCGAGCGTCCGGCAGTACGGACCCAAGGTCTATGTCCAGGGGTCGTTTCGCCTCGGCACGACAATCCGACCGTTGAACGAAGCCGAGGAATATGACGTCGATTCCGTCTGCGAGTTGCAGAAGCTGGGCAAGACCTCGCTGACGCAACAGCAACTCAAGGCGATGCTTGGCGGCGAGATCGAGGCTTACCGGCGCGCGCAGAACATGAGCAAGCCGCTGCGCGAGGGGCGCCGTTGCTGGGTGCTCGACTATGCCGACGGTGCCCAATTTCATATGGATATCGTACCCGCGCTTCCGAACGGGCAAGCCGCCCGCCTCCTCCTGGAATCCCGCGGCTATGACGCGCGTTGGACGCTCACCGCCATCGCCATCACCGACAAGAAGGGGCCGACCTACACCACCGTTACCGACGATTGGCCGCGCTCGAACCCCAAGGGCTACTGCGAGTGGTTCAAGAGCCGGATGGCGGCCGCGCTCGAACGGCGCAAGCGCGTGCTCGCCGAGAGCATGAGGGCGAGCGTCGAGGATATCCCGGACTATAAGGTCCGAACGCCGCTCCAGGCCGCTATCATGATCCTGAAGCGTCACCGCGACCATACCTTCGAGCATCGCGGCGACGAACGGCCGATCTCGGTCATCATCACCACCCTCGCGGCCCACGCCTATAAGGGCGAAGAGACAATCGGCGAAGCGCTCGCGGTGATTCTCGCGGGCATGGACCAGCATATCCTGTGGCACAACAACCGCTACTGGATCCCGAATCCGACCGACCCACTCGAAAACTTCGCCGACAAATGGGCCGAGCATCCCGAGCGGGCGACCGCGTTCTACGAGTGGCTCCAAAAGGCCAGGACGGAATTCGCCGAGGCCGCGCGGTCGAGCGACAGGAGAGTGATCACCGAGACGGTCGGACGCGGCGTCGGCGGATCGCTGGCCGACCGCGCGGCCCGCCGCCGTTCGCCGCCGGCGCGATCCCCGCTGCTCAAAACCGCCTCGGTGGCACCCGTGGCCGGAGGTCTTTCCTTTCCGGACAGGAGCCGGGTCCCGACCAAGCCGCAGGGGTTCGGCGGCACGGAATGATCTGGTGGCTCGAAAATCCGATACGCGCGCGATCCGAACGTCAGGGCGTCGCTGACCTTGCGGAGCGCGTTGCCTGGCTCAAGGGCGTGCGCTGGCATCTCTCGAACGGCGCTGCGCTCGCAGTCGACTTCGAGATCGAGCATGACGGCGACAGCGTTCCGCTGACGATGACCTATGCGGAATTCCACCCCAATTCCCCACCCATCGTGCTTCCCAGGGACGGCAGTCGCCTTTCGAACCACCAATATGGGGCGGGCGGAAATCTCTGCCTGGAATATCGCGCCGACAATTGGGAGACGTCGATCACCGGGGCGATGATGATCGAGAGCGCGCATCGTCTGATCGCCGGTGAACGCGATGTCGATGGTTCCGAACTGCCCTCGGCGCACGCCGTTTCGCTCGGCCAAAGCGTGCGCGGCTCCTATTTCCGGTTCCTGCTGACGCGGCAAATGGAAGAGCGCCTGACGGCGATCGCACCCGGTCAGTCGGTTGAGATCGGCATTGCGGAGAAATATTACGCGGATACCTTCACGGTGACGATCGCCGAGATCGACGGCGTCACCGATGGCCGCGCATGGCCGGCCGGGATTCGAGAGACGACGAAGCGCGGCCATGCCATTCGGCTGCCGGAAGGGACGGCGATGCCCGCGGCCACGCAGGCCGGTATCGCCGACCTGCTCGGTGCGCTTGGCCTCGAAGCGCTTCGCGAGGCCGCGCTCGCCACCAGCGGAGAAATGGACCTGGTGTTGGCGTCTGCGACCGGGATCGCGCATTTCTATGCCTATGACGCCGGCCAGAAGCGCGTCTTCGGTCGTTCGCGACTCCTGAAGGTCGCCACCGGCAGCCGGCTCCCGGACGACTACGCTGTCCTCGCCGGGAAAAGCGTCGGCATCGTCGGATGCGGCTCGCTTGGCTCCAAGCTCGCCGCGATGCTGGCGCGCGCCGGCGTGGGGACGTTCACCCTGGTCGACGATGACGTCTTCTTCGCCGAAAACCTGGTGCGCAACGAACTCGGCGCCGCCGCGGCCGGCGCGCACAAGGCCGACGCGGTCCGCAGCCGCCTCACCGAGATTGCCGGCACGATCGACGTCACGGTGCGGCGTGTCGCGCTGGGCGGCCAGGAAAGCGCCGATTCCACGGACTCGGTGATGTCAGCGTTGCGCGCCTGCGACCTCATCATCGACGCCACCGCCGACGCGCATTGCTTCAACTTCTGCGCCGCGGTCGCGAAGGAAAGCCTCAAGCCACTCGTCTGGGGCGAGGTGTTCGCCGGGGGCATCGGCGGCCTCGTGGCGCGCGTTCGATCAGGCCATGAGCCGGAGCCCCAGGCCGCCCGCAACCAGATTAGCGCCTGGTGCAATGCGCATGACGTCCCCGCCCCGCTCGCCGGCTTGGCGGCCCCCTACGAAGCGGCAGCCGGGAGCGCCGGACCACTTGTCGCTGACGACGCCGAAGTTTCCATTATCGCAGGTCACCTCGCGCGTCTGGCGACTGACGTGCTCACCCGGCCGGAGGACAGCGCTTTTCCAGCTCCTGCCTATGCGATCGGCCTGCGCCAGGGCTGGATTTTCTCCCAGCCCTTCGAGACATGGCCCATCGACCTCGTCGGCGCCGACCCGTGGAAAGCCGCACAGGACCCCACTTCTACCGCAGAGAGCCTTGCGCTCCTACGCGAACTCTTGCCCTCGGCGTTCGATGGTCACGATCTGCCTTCCGAATGACCAGCGGGCGCGGCTTCGCAAATGCCTGAGAGGGGCCGGCCGGCGTGAGATCGGAGGCATCCTCATGGGGGAACAGGTCGCACCCGATCATTTCCGCATCGTCGACTTCTCGGTCGACGACAAGACCGGGACAGCCGCTCATTTCGTCCGCAGTCCCGAACATCATGCAGAAGCGCTCGACCGCTTTTTTCGAAAGACGGGATCTGATTTCAAGCGCTTCAACTATCTCGGCGAATGGCACTCCCACCCCAGCTTTTCGGTCCGACCAAGCCACGAGGACATCATGTCCATGCAAAGCCTAGTCAACGGCGAGCGGGACATCGATTTTTCAGCGCTCCTGATCGTGAGACTGCGGTACATTCTCCGCTTCGAGGCCGCCGCCTACATGTTCGTCCGGCATGCCGCGCCCGGCGAGGTCGCGCTCACGAGCTGATCGCAGTTTGCGGGATAAAGCTTCGGCGTCCCTTGACAACGCTCTGCGCGCGCCCCGATTGCGCGGTCCGATTGATTTGCTGAGTTGCTCTGGAGCGATGATTCATGTGGTGGATGGATCGGAAGCACGTTCATCGGGCCCCTGCCCAGACAGATAGAAGGACGATTCAACGAGCCGCCTGCAGCGATCTGGCTCTACTCGCTTCGGCACGCGTCACTCCCGGAGCCCCTACGCGGTCTCAACCAGCCGCACGACAGTTGCCTTAGGCACCGGGCTTGATGACGCGGTCAAGTCGCGGTTTGCCCCGCTGCTTCGGATTGCTGAGTGCGAAATCGCTGACTCGGAAGCAACGTTGGATCGCGCCTCATCGACCCGTAACGAAAGTACCGTCGCTTCGGAAGCTCACAGACTCTGCCATACCACCCGACTGAGCGAGTTGGTCCAAAAGCGGCCTCATCCTTTGCGCGCAGCCTTGAACATTAGCAGGAGCAGAGTCGAAAATCACTTCGCCAAAGGCATATTGAGGTCGATCGGTGTAAGAACCCATTCGGTCGTACCATGCACCGTCGCCTGGATGAGCGAAGTTGAAACGGGCTTTCTCCGCTGTAAGTAAGCTTGCTAGTACAGCGTACGGCGGTTCAATGCCGATCGCTGCCAGGTCCCGCATTAATCGCATCGCATGCCCGGCGATATTTCGCTCGACCTGGACAACGGGTATCAGCGGTTCGCCACTGGCCCGCGCATACAGGCCATCGACAGCCTCGACAATTCCGCCTCGGAAAAGTTGCACATACGCTCGTTCAACATTCGCGGCGCGGTCTCCATTCGACATCGCAAGAAAGCCGTCGAAGTTGATCTTAAGCGCCTGGGACTGTCGTGAGCCAATAGGATGAAACGACATGTAATCTCGCTCGAGTTCGGCCATCGGGAGCGGAGCGTCACGGTCAAATGCGGAAAAGGGCACGACATGCAGGACGAGAACGTCCTTATGCATGAGTGTGACCGGCGCGTCGCCCGAAGCGATGCGAATGAGCCGGGTTGTCCTAAACTCTCTCGTCTGATCGGCAATTCGAGGGGCAAGCGTGAACAGTTCACGCAGTTGGTCGACGTTCGGTTCGTACTTGCCGGCTGTCGATCGAGCCCAGAACCGGTTGCTGTTCTCACGGATAATACGATGGGGCGGATTGTAGCTTCGGGCAACGCGGAGAATGAGGATATGGCCGCCTTGAACGGCGACCGCCCTGGATTCCAAAGAGATGCGGGGTTGAAGTCCGGCCCGGGCTCGACCTTCAAGCCGATTTATCTCGGCGTCAAAGTCGCCTGTGAATGGCACTGTTTCTTCGGGAATACCTTGTGTCGCGGCGAATCCAATAATGAGGTCGCCGCCGGAAGTGTTCGCCAGTGACGATACGTCTGCCAAGAACTCAAGGTCGTCGCGCAGAGAGTGGCCGTAGGTCTCCCGCTTGTACTCAATGATGTTCGTTTCCGGCGCCCTGGTAGCGATGAGCTCAAGGATATGTTGTTCTTCAATTTGATTAAGTGGAATGTGGAGTAACGCCATCGTCTCGCTCTCCGAACCGATATATCTGTATAACCATGGGACCTTCTGAATGCGACTTCAGCGAATTGTTGGCTAAAGGACTCCCCACGCGCGATACCGACCCCGCCCGGTTGCTTCGCGGAGCCCCAACTCACCGACCAGATCCTGCGCTGCGCGCGGCGTGATTTTCAGTTCCTCCGCGATCATGCCGGCCGAGACGATCGGCCGGGCCAGCACGTAGTCGAGCAGCGCCGGCAGCCGGGAGGTCGAGCGTCGGCCGGCGAGCTTGCGGGCGAGCAGGGCGCGGGCGGTCAGCCAGCGGTCGTGGTCCTTCAGCCCGACTTCGGCCGCCGCGCCGATCGCCTCGAGCTGGACGGCAAGTCGCCCTGCCCTGTCGCGCGGACGCCGCCGCTCGCGCGGGATCGCCTTCAGGCCGTCGTGCAGGCAGGGCAGGTGCGCGCGGCTCTTGCCGCGTTCGCGCAGCAGCGCCGCCGCGAACAGTCGGCCGAGCCACGGGGTGTGCTGCAGCGGCTCGATCGCGCTCCAGGCGTCGGCGGCGATCGCCGCCGCCAGCGTCGGCGGCAGTGCACGAGTTTCGCCGACGACGGCGAGCCACGCATCGAGGCGTTCGTCTTCGTCCCATTCGAGGTCGTAGACCAACGGGTCGCGCTCCGCCGTACGCCGCGCCTGGGTCACCGCTTCGCCCGCCAGGGTGCGGTCAGCCTGCGCGATCGCCGCGTCGACCGCGGCGAACATTTCGGCCATCCGCTCGTCCGCCGGCGCCAAGCCGGTCGGCGAACCGACCTCTGCATCGCCGTCGTCGCCGTCGAGGCTAGACGGCTGGTCGTCTTCTTCCTCCTCCTCCCGGCCGCTCGCCTCGTCTTCCCGGCCGCGCCCTCCCCTGCCCCGCAGAGTGGCGAGGCCGGCCGCCGACAGTGCCCAGTCGGGTTTAGCGTCGACGATGCGGCGGCGCGCGCGCAGCACGGCGTGCGCGCGGGTGAGCTCGTGGGTCGGCGTGCGGACGTCCATGCCTGCGTCGTGGAGAACGAGGTCGTCGAGGTGGACGAGTTCGCCCTCCAACCACAGAGTGGCGCAGGCATCGGTGAAGTGGGTCCGCGCGGCCCAGCCCTCGCGGATCGGGCTCTTGGCGAGCCGCTCGTCGAGTCGCGCGAGGGAATCCTCGGCAGCCGCCAGTGGCCCGGCGATTTGGCTCCAGGGCAGCGGATCAGGGATCTGGTAGCCGGATTGCAACGCTCTGATAAACCTAACGTGAATCGTCGAAACGGAAGCTATCACGCCGCTCACTTCCGTCATAGCTATGCCTTTTGCCGTGCGCTTCTGACTATCGATAACTAACCCTTATCGATAGTGTTGGACGGCACGGCGCAAATCAGCGATTCTGAGCGCCCGCAGCCGGGAAAATCATCCCCCGCCGGGCCTGCCGACGAGAGAAGGCATCCCGTGCCAGCGCCCTCCCTTCTTCCGGAAGAGACTGTCCCCTACCCTCCCGGTCGATTTCGGCGCCGGCTATTTGCCTGTGGGCGCGATCGCGGTCAGGAATCGTCGAACAGGCTGTCGCGAAAGGCCTTGTCGGCCGGCCGACCCTCAGTCTTCCCGCCGCGCTGTCCGAGTTCTCGGCCGAAGCGCACGCCCTGCTCGACCAGGGAGGCCGGCTCCGGCTCAAGCTCGGCATCGAGGTGCTCAAAGCCGGGCGTTATCTCCGAGACCTTGATCGCGGCAATGTCCTCCTCAGTCAGATCGACGGTCCGAACGGCCCGACGATCGAGCCTGGTCGCACTGGCTTCGTCGGCCGGCGCCGGCCGCGGCTGGTTTTGTTTCGCGTGACCGCCCATGACGCTTCCGTCCGTTCGCCCCGATACTAGCGCAAGGGTGTCTTTCCCGCACGGTGGCCGTTGAAAGTCGGCGCGATCTTCCTTATAGTCACGATGGTCATTATGGTCATAGGAGCGGATCATGACAGCCCCCCGAAAAACCCAGACCCTCGAATCGGATCATTGGACCGTCGCCGGCGCCAAGGCGCGCCTCTCCGAGGTGATCGAGCGCGCCCAAAGCGGCCCGCAGATCATCACCCGCCACGGCAAGCCGAGCGTCGTCATCGTCTCGGCCGAGGAATGGGCGCGCAAGACCGTCCGCAAGGGCACGCTGGCCGAGTTCCTGATGGCCTCGCCCCTGCGCGACGCCGATCTCGACCTCGATCGGGCCCGCGACCAACCGCGCGACCTCGATCTATGAACGTCCTGCTCGACACCAATGTTCTCTCGGAGGTGCGCCGGCCGACGCCGGACCCCAAGGTGCTCGCCTGGCTCGATACGGTCGACGAGGACCGGGCCTTCATCAGCGTGGCGTCGATCGCCGAGCTCCGGCGCGGCATCGCCCTGATGGACGATGGCCGCCGTCGTGAGGCGCTGAGCGTCTGGCTCGCGGAGGATCTGCCGGCGCGCTTCGCCGGTCGGATCCTGCCGATCGATCCCGCGATCGCCGAACGCTGGGGCGACCTGATGGCGCAAGCCCGCCAGAGCGGCTTTGCGCTCTCGGTCATGGACGGGTTTTTTGCGGCCACGGCACTGGACCGCGAGCTGGTGCTCGCGACCCGCAATACCAAGGATTTTGCGGCGCTGGGCGTGCCGCTGTTGAACCCCTGGACCGATAAAGGTGCGCCGGCATGACCACCCCTGCCCGCCTCCCGGACGCCGCCTCGCTCGAAACCGTCCTGGCCGGGCTCGATCCAGCCTCGGTCGACGCCGACCTCATCCCTGCGCTGGCCGCCGCGTTTCCGGGCTTTGCCTTTGGCGTCGCGCCGATCGACGACGATTACTGGCGCGACACCAGGTCGGTCCTCCGGCCCGACGGCACGCGGATTGGTGAATTGCGGCCATGGATGGCGGCCGAGATCGCCAAGGACAGCGGCGACATCAAGGCGGTCTGGTTGCGCCTGAAAGAGACCGATCTGCAGATCACCGAATGGCGCGGCACCGGTGCCTTCGTGTCGGCGCCGACCGGGCCCGGCGCGGCCGACTATCTTCAGATTGCGCTCGGACGGGAGACCGAATGGCGCGCCGGCCCGATCGTCAACCCGGACTATCGACCCCGGGGAGAATCGGAACTACTCGATCCGAGCTGGCCTCGCACCGATCAGATTCTGGACTCCGATCGCCTGTCCGGCCCGGTCTATCGGCTCCTCGGCCGCGCCGGCGGCGCGGTGATCCATGTCCGCAGCTTCCTCGATCGCTGCGGTCGCGTCGAACGCGAGAAGCGGGAGGCCAAGCGGCCCGAACTGGAACGGCGTGTCATTCGCGAGAGCGGGCCGGGCGGAACGCGCGAGACGCCGTTCCTCGACGCGGTCGCGGACTATTTTGATTTTGTCCCGCGCGAGCTGCGGTTCTTTCAGGACTGGGAGGAATCGAGCGCCAGACCGCAGCGCGTCTTCGCCCATTGGGCGCTCGACGCCCGCGATTACACCCACCAGGGCGAGCGCGAGGTCGGCTTTATCCCGCGGCCGCTGCAGCCGCCAAAGGAGCGGCTGCTCATGACGCCGGAGGCTTCGGTTCACCTTCTGATGGACCGGGTCGAGGCTGTGGACCGAGAGATCGGCCTGCCCTTCGGCTGGTTCTTCCTGATGACCCACGGCCACTGGGTCGACCCCGATGTCGGACGCACCATCGCTGAGGGCCTGATGGCCCAGCGCGTCCGCCTTCCCGACCCCGACGCCTGCGTGCTGCTGCGCTGGGCGGATCGAAGCTACGGCTTCTGACGGAGCGCTGCCGATGGACGACATCACCTCCCGCGCGCTGATCTCTGACCCCGAAACCCGGCGGGCTCTGCAGCTCGACGCGTTCTCGGCGATCCTGCCGATGGAACGGCGCGATCGGCTCGCCGAACTCCTCACCGACGACGACGTTGCGACCCTAAAACATCTCGCTCGCGAAGGCATGGGCGAGAACACGCTGCGGGCACTCGCCTCCGATCTCGCTTACCTTGAGGGCTGGGCGAAAGCCGCGACCGGCGCGCCACTGCCGTGGCCGGCGCCGGAAAGCCTGGCCCTGAAATACGTCGCGCATCACCTGTGGGATCCAGCCGAGCGCGAAACCGATCCGCAACACGGCATGCCGGCCAAGGTCGCGACGGAGCTGCGAGAGGCCTTACTGCTTCGGACCGATGGGCCGCATGCGCCGTCGACGGTCAAACGCCGGCTGGCGAACTGGGGCACGCTGCATCGCTGGAAAGGGCAGGAGGGTCCGTTCCACGCCCCCAGTCTTCGTGCGGCCTTGCGGCTCGCGGTCCGGGCCAGCGTCCGGCCGCGCCAGCGCAAGAGCAAGCGGGCAGTGACTCGCGACGTGCTTGACCGGCTGCTCGCGACCTGCCGCTCCGACCGGCTCGTCGACACCCGGGATCTCGCGATCCTGCTCCTCGCCTTCGCCTCCGGCGGCCGGCGCCGCAGCGAGGTGGCGCGGCTTCGCGTCGAGCAGATCAGCGACGAGCCCGCCGTGCCGCTCGACCCCAAAGACCCCCATTCGCCAACCTTGCCATGCGTAACGATCCAGCTCGGCCGGACCAAGACCGGGGTCGCGGACGAGGGGGGCGGGGTGCTTTTGATCGGGCCGCCAGTCGACGCGCTGCGGGAATGGCTTGAGCGCGCCGACATCGCCAAAGGACCGGTGTTCCGCGCCATCGACCGCTGGGAGGCGATCGAGGAACGGACGCTGACGCCGCAGTCGATCAACCTGATCGTCAAGCGGCGTTGCGCCATGGCCGGCCTGGAGCCGCGGGAGTTTTCGGCGCATGGGCTGAGGTCGGGGTATCTGACGGAGGCGGCGCGCCAGGGCGTCGCGTTGCCCGAGGCGATGCAGCAGTCGCAGCATCGGTCGGTGCAACAAGCCGCCAGCTATTACAATGAGGCAGAACGATCGTTGGGACGGGCAGCGCGCTTGATTCTCTGATGCACCATGGGCCCCGACCAGCGGCAGGCCTTGCCCGCACATGGCAGTTCTCAGCTGAGAACTGCCAGCGGCGAGTTGAAGTTCTCAGCTGAGAACACTTCGGCTGGGCCAAGTGGTTAATTTCCGTTAACCCTTATTTGCTTGACCGACTCGGAGAAGTCGCCGAATTTACGCTCAACGTGGAAAATTTGGATACCGAGCGTATATGACGGCTCTAGCAGCAAATGATGCCAGCCACCGAACCGGCAAGAAAGTCCGCTCTCTAACGCGGCTTGTGGAGTCGGATGCCGATCTTCTTAGCGCCCAGCTCAAGGAGTTGCGGCTCCGCGCGTTTCCACCGTCGTCTCTGAAAGAGCTCCGCAAATTCACCTCCGGCGAAGCAGCAAAGCTGATCGGCGTTACCGACGCCTATATTCGCCATCTCTCACTTGCCGGCGACGCCCCTGAGGCAGAAAAGACGGCTCGTGGGCGCCGCCTATTTTCATTGGAGCAAGTGCACGAAATCCGACGCACGCTTGCGAAGACCAAACAGAGCTACGCCCCGAACCGTCGCGAGGGTGAGCATCTCCAGGTCATCGCTGTCACGAATTTCAAGGGCGGCTCTGGCAAAACCACGACCGCCGCTCACGTGGCGCAACACTTCGCGATGAGGGGCTATCGCACTCTGGCGATTGATCTTGATCCTCAAGCATCGCTCTCTGCCTTATTCGGCCTCCAGCCAGAATTTGATCTCCAAGAAAACGAAACGCTGTATGGCGCAATCCGCTACGATGACGCTCGCCGACCGTTGTCCGAGATTATCCGGAAAACCTATTTCTCGGGCCTCGATATCGTTCCGGGCAATCTCGAGCTCCAGGAGTTCGAGCACGATACGCCAAAAGTCCTGGCCGAACGCAACCGCGGCTCCGAGCGCATGTTTTTCTCGCGCATCGCAAGTGCACTCGCGTCAGTTGAAGACAACTATGACGTCGTCATTCTCGACTGCCCGCCATCTCTAGGTTTTCTCACGCTCTCCGCGCTATGTGCCGCTCGCAGTGTTTTGGTGACGATCCATCCTCAGATGCTCGACGTCGCGTCGATGTCGCAGTTCTTGCACATGACT
>JAHCKB010000087.1 GCA_026125985.1 Bradyrhizobium sp. | reverse complement strand
CCATCCTTCACATCGGCTATTTCTTCGTCCCGCTCGGCTTCCTGCTTGGTGCGGCCGACACCTTCCATCTCGTCGAGGACAGCGCCGGCATCCACGCCTGGATGGTGGGTGGGGCCGGCATCATGACTCTCGCAGTGATGACCCGCGCCTCGCTCGGCCACACCGGTCATGCGTTGACCGCTTCAGCCGGGACCCAGGCGATTTATGCAGCAATCATCGTAGCCGCAGTGACGCGCATCTGCGCCGTCATCTACACCGCGCAGAGCGACCTCCTGCTGCACGTCGCGGCCCTCGCCTGGGCCATCGCCTTTCTCGGCTTCGCGCTGGCCTATGGGCCCATGCTGGTTCGCCGCGATCCGCGGATGCGAATGGCTGCCTGAGCGTTCGCAGGTCCTCGCTTGCCGAGGCGAGCCTACGCCTGCGTCAGGCACCGTGCTTGAGGACGACGGTCTTGAGTGAGCCGAAGCCGTAGAGCGCCTCGAACCCTTTCTCGCGGCCGTGGCCAGAGCCTTTGACGCCACCGAAGGGCAATTCGACGCCACCGCCCGCGCCGTAATTGTTCACGAAAACCTGGCCTGACTGGATCTTGTGCGCCAGCCGCATCGAGCGGCCGAGGTCCGAACTCCAAATGCCGGCCGCCAGTCCATAGGAAGTGTTGTTGGCAATGCGAATGGCGTCCGCTTCGTCGCGAAAACGGATTGCCACCAGCACCGGCCCGAAAATCTCCTCCTGCGCCAGCCGGTGATCCGGCGGCACATCACCGATCAGAGTCGGTTTGACATAGAATCCCCCGGCCGGAAGGTTGGTGCCGAACGATCCTTCCGCGAGGATCGGCAGCCCGTCCTTGCGCGCGATGTCGAGGTAGCTTTCGATCCTTGTCTGTTGGGTCGGATTGACCACTGGACCGAGGTCGAGGTCCTGGCTGGCGGATCCAACGCGCAGCGCACGGAAGCGTTCTGCGAGCGCTCCGGTGAAGCGGTCATAGACGCTGTCCTCGATCAGCACGCGCGAGCCGGCGCTGCAGGTCTGTCCGGCATTCTGGCTGATGCCTCGGACGATCGTCGCACTCGCATCGTCGAAATCGGCGTCCGAAAACACGACCTGAGGCGACTTGCCTCCGAGTTCAAGTGTGACAGGAATGGTATTCTTCGCGGCAGCCGCTTGCACCAGCACGCCAACCTCGCGCGATCCGGTGAAACTGATGTGTCCGATGCCGGGATGGGCGGCGAGGGCGGCGCCCGCTTCTTCACCAAGACCCGTGACGACGTTGAAAGCGCCCGGCGGAAAGCCGGCTTCCTCGGCGAGCTTCGCCATCGCCAGCGCGGTCAGCGACGTGTCTTCGGCAGGCTTCAGCACGATTGCGTTGCCCATCGCAAGCGATGGCGCGACCGAGCGTCCGGTCATCTGCAGCGGGTAGTTCCACGGCACGATATGTCCGGTCACGCCGTGAGGTTCGTAGAAGGTCATGACGGAGAAGCCGCTCTGAAACGGTATGGTGTCGCCGTGCACCTTGTCGGCGGCGCCGCCGTAATATTCGAAATAGCGGGCGCACACCGCGACGTCGTTGCGCGCCTGCGTCATCGGCTTGCCGACGTCTTCGCTTTCCATCCTGGCGAGCTTTTCGCTGTCACGGCGAATCAACTCGGCGAGCTTCGCGAGCAGGCGGCCGCGGGAGGCGGCGTCGGTCTTTCCCCAGACGCCGGCCATGGCCGTCTGGCCGGAGGCGACGGCCGCGTCGATTTCGCCGGCGCCGCCGCGGGCGATCTCCGCCGTCTTTGCGCCGTCCGACGGGTTGATCACAGGCAGCGTCGCGCGCGAGGCAACCCAACGGCCGGCGATGTAGTTCTGGTGTACGTCCATTTGCATCCCCTTGTCGGGCTCGGCTGTGGTTGCCCGATGCGGCCGCCGGGCGGCCTGCTGTCACACGATATCATGGGCCGAGAGCCGCACCCGGCAAAATGCGATTGCCGCATGCAGGACAGCGTTGAAGTGAGTCAATGACCGCCGGGATCCCGCCCGGCGAAATCGGCGCGTGCAGCCGTTGCCGGTCGCCTGCCAGCGTCGCTGCGCGGGGGGTGGGGTTAGGCCTGCTCCACCGCGCGGGAAAACACCACTTCGATCAGCGTGCCGGTATGCGGCCCTGGCCGGATGTGAAATTTCGCGCGATTGGCCTCGACCAGCACCTTGGTCAGCGACAGGCTGACTGCGGAGGCATCTGAAAGCCGGTCGGACGGTCCATGCGTGCCGAACGGCTCCAGCGCCGCGGCGACATCGTTCTCGTTCATGGCCTGTCCGGTGTCGCGCACCCGCAATGCCACGTCGCCGAAATCGGTGACGGCGGTGGAGACGATGACCTGGCCGCCAGCTCTCGCCAGATGGATCGAGGCGCCGATCAGGTTCATCGCGATCTGGCGCAGCGCCCGCGCATCCGCCACGACCGGCGGAAGCGTGTGCGCCAGCGAGGTGCGGATGATGATGCGCTCACGGTTGGCCTGCGGCTGCAGGACCGCGACACAGCTCTCGACCAGTTCGTTGAGGTTCTGGCTGGTGAAGGAGAAATCGATCTTGCCGGCCTCGACTTTCGACAGGTCGAGCAGGTCATCGATCACGGAAATCACCCGCTGCCCGGAGGCGCGGATATCCTTCATGTACTCGACGTAGCGCTCGTTGCCGATCGAGCCGAAACGTCCGCCGATCATCACCTCGGCAAAGCCGATGATGGCATTGAGCGGCGCGCGCAGCTCATGGCTGATCCGCGCCAGCATGTCGGATTTGGCGCTGGCGGCGCGCTCGGTCAGGCGCCTGGCCTGCTGCAATTCGCTCTCGCTCCTGCGGCTTTGCGAGAGATCGCGGAACACGGCAAAGAAGTTCGGCCCGTCGGCGCGGGTGCGGCCGATGGTGATCGACAGCGGAATGAAGCCGCCCTGTTGCACGCGGCCGAGCGTCTCGCGACCGTGATCGAGCAGGCTGGCGACGCCGGCAGACTTCACGCCCGCGAAATATTCGAACACGCCCTGCTGGCTTTCCGGCGCAAACAGGTCGGCGAGATTGCGCTTGACGAGGTCCTCGCCGGGATAGCCGAACAGCGCCTCGGCGCTGCGGTTGCAGGCGGTGATGTTGCCCGCTTCGTCGAACATCACGATGCCCTCGGCCGTGGTGTCGAGAATGGCGCCGAGCTCTTCGGCATCGGCTTCGCCGGCCGCGGTTGGCGGGGCCTGCACCACCGGTTCCGGCGTCGCGGCAGGCGCCGGCACCGGTGCGGCGTCGACCGGGCCTTCCGAGCAGATCAGCGCCAGCGCGGCTTCGTCGTCCCAGGAGATCGCGTGCAGCCGCGCCGCGGTCGTCTCGCTGCCTTCTTCCGTATGGCCGACGGAAATCGTCACCGGTCTGCCCGCTTCGGAAGTGCTGCTCGACGTCGGCACGCCAGGCTCGACAAAGAGCGCATCGAGGCCGCCGGCTTCTTCCAGCGCATGCAGGCTCGGATAGCCGATGCGCTTGAGGAATGACGGGTTGGCGTAAAGCAGGCGGTCGAGCCGGTAGATCAGCACGCCTGCGGGGAGCAGGTCGAGCAACGTCCTGTCGTGACTGGATTGCCCATGCGGCGGTGGCTCAGGCACCTCCAGCCAGTCGGGGATGTCGCTTGCCGGCGGAGTGTCGGAAACTTCCGTTTCGCTGACGACCTCAGGTGTTTCGCTGGCTCCGGGCGCTTCGGCTTCGGCCAATGCGTTCGCCTCGGCGTCGTCGCCGGTGTCGAGCCGCGCCGACAATTGCCGGGCGAGTTCGTCGAAGGCACTGTTCTCCACCGGGCTGAGGGAAGGTGGTTTTGCTTCACCGGCCGGACGGAAAGGCAGCACGTTGTGTGGCGGTTGGGCAGGCGGCTCCGCCGACTTGTTGGAGGAGGCTTGCTCCAACGTATCCTCAAAGGTTTCCTTCAAGGTTTCCTCGGGCGTGTCCACGGGTCTATCCAGATCGGTTGAGGGCGAGTTCTCCGGAACCGCTGCTGCTATTTCCTCGGCGTGTGCGGGGGAACCGGCTACCGCATCTTCCGGATTATCGGGCGAAGCCGGCCGCGGATTGGGCGACGAAAGGGAAATTCCATGCTGCTCCATGGGCGGAGTCGTGACCGGCGATGACGCGGCGTGCGTCTTCGGGTGATCTTCTTCGTCCGCCGGCCGTTCGACAGTCCGCGCTTCGCTGTCCTCCGCGAAGGCATCGAACAGCGCGAACTCGGCCGGTGCTTCATTCGACTGTGCGGGGGTCTCGTACTCGGCAACGCGCGTCGACGCCGGTGCTGCGGGGCGAGTGACCGAGTCATGCGACGCCTCCGTCGCGAACACGGCGAATGTCGGCGGCTTGTTCCGTCTCGCAACCCTGACGGCTGAAACGATCAGCACGCCGTGGCGGCCGCCCGGAAATTCGATCCGCGAGCAACTGCAGGTCGCAAGCGCGCCGGGCGCGGCGCCAAAGCCGCGCAGCCGCTCCATGCGGACCGCGCCGCCCGGGTTCAGCCGGCCAGCAAGTTGCGCGACCTGGCGCCGGTGCGGATCGGCCGGGCTGAAGATCTTGTCGCCCAGTTGCGCATCTCCGCTCGCGCCGAACACGTCAACGCCGGCGGCATTGGCCCAGAGAATCCGCGTGCCGTCGGCCGACCACAGCCATGCCGGAAATGCGCCGTCGACATGTGGTGCGAGCCGCGGATCGCTTGCGCCCGCTACCGTGAAATCCGTGTCCTTCATCGATCTGGTTTGACCGCGCTGGTTTGTCCTGTCGCCGCCGCGACTTAGAAATTAACGTTGCATTAGTATCGCCCGCGCGCAGGGCCAAGGTCCACGTTTGCCCGCCGATAACCTTAATCCTGCGGAGCTTTCCGCGGTCTCGGGCGTTGACAGTCACTGGCAGCGGCAGGAGGTTACGAATGGTGACCGCCTGCCGGGATACGGTCGTGTCGAAGAGTGCAACAGGAGTGATTACCCATGGCTGACGATGGACGGGACCCTTTCGCAATTCCGAAGGACATGCGTTCGATGGCGGAGGCGAGTTTCGAGCAGGCACGCAAGGCCTTTGACAAGTTCATGGAGAGCGCGCGTTCGACGGCCGGCTCGATCGAGGAGCAGCGCGAGACCGTCCGCGCCGGCGCCAGGGAGATCGGCAGCAAGGCCGTCACCTATGCGGAGAAGAACGTGCAGGCCTCCCTCGATTACGCGCAGTCGCTGCTGAAGGCCAAGGACCTGCCCGAAGTCATGAAACTGCACACCGACTACGTGCAGTCCCAGATGCGCGCCTTGTCCGAACAGGCAAGCGAGATGGGGCAGATCGTCAGCCGAGCGGCGATGGAGGCCGCAAAGCCGAAAGGCTGAGTTATTTCAAGGCTTTTTGAGCAGATCGGCCGGGAGCAAGGGTCCGGCCGATTAATTATGGTTGATCACAATTATACTTATGCGGCGTTGCACAAATTTTCATTGCGTTGCACAAAATTGACATGATAAAGGTGTCTGGTGCGGCAGCCTGATAAGGGCACCCCCAGACTTCTGAAATGCACAGCGTGATCGAGTCCGGCGCCCGGCGTTCGTCCCGGGGCGCACGTATCGGTTACACCAGGTTCCATCTCACGACCCAAGGATGCTCCCCATGTCCACCGATCCGTTCTCCGCCTCCATCGTTCCGTTCGAAGTGCCCGAGCAGGTTCGCGCGTTTGCCGAAAAGGGCGTTTCGCAGGCCCGCGAAGGCTATGCCAAGTTCAAGGATGCGGCCGAAGCCCATAACAGCGCCATTGAAGCCGTGTTCAGCAGCATGAACAAAGGCGCCGGTGCCTACTCCGCCAAGGTGATGGAATTCGTCAAGGCCAACACCACCTCGTCGCTCGATTTCGCCCAGGAGCTCTTCGGCGTGAAGTCGCCGGCCGAAGCGATGGAGCTGTGGAGCTCGCACACCCGCAAGCAGCTCGAGACTTTCGGCGCCCAGGCCAAGGAGCTCGCCGAGCTCGGCCAGAAGATCGCGACCGAGACGGCCGAGCCGATCAAGGCCACCGCCGCCAAATACTACAAGTCGGCCGCCTGATCTGAATCGGCCTGAAATAGCGGAAAGCCCGGGCCAACGGCCCGGGCTTTTTTGCGCCGGATCAGGCATTGCGACGGTGCCGTTCCGGCCTTGCCAAAGCCGGGCGTTGCACCTAGTTTCCGGCCAAATCGGGACCCCTTTTTCGGGGCCTGCAAGATGCAGTTGTAGCTCAGTTGGTTAGAGCGCCTGTCTGTGGAACAGGAGGTCGGTGGTTCGAGCCCACCCAACTGTACCAGCTTCATCCACGATCACTTCCCATCCCTGCCTGCGTCACGGCGTCGAGTTCCGCAATCGCTCCGGCTTGCCAACCGGCATGCCTTCACCCACAATTCCCGTGGGGCTTTTGCTGCTGGGGGATTCATGAACTCCATTCGCGTGTGGGGCATTCGGCTCGGCTTGGTGTCGGCCACGACGTTTCTCGTATCCGCTGTTTCACCTTCCGCTTTCGCCTATACCGAGGAGCAGCAGCAAGCCTGCACTCCGGACGCCATGCGGCTTTGCGGCAGTTTCATTCCCGATGTCGATCGCATCACCGCGTGCATGATCCAGAAGAAATCGCAGCTCTCGCCGGAATGCCGACGATTCTTCAGGCCGGGTCCGGAAGTCGGTGCGCGTCGTGCGACAAAGACGAAGAAAAAGCGCACCAAGCCGGCGAGCTGATCCGCCTTCAGCGAGGGGCGAGGGAAGCCTCTGCTGCCTTTTCAAGCCGGTTCCGCGCGACAGACTGACGCCTTGCCGTGCGCTGGAACGCCGCCATCTCTCCCCCTGCAAGGAGAGAGTGCATGTCCGTCGATCATCAAATGGAGCTCGACCGGCGTTTCGCCTGGTTCGAGGCGAAGCTGCCGGAACGGCCGGCTCGCATGGTCAACTGGCTGCGGCAGCCGTCGTCGCGGCCGGTGCGGATTCCGCTCGCATTGATGCTGACGGTCGGCGGCTTGCTGTCGTTCCTTCCGGTGTTCGGGCTCTGGATGACGCCGCTCGGACTCCTTTTGTTCGCGCAGGACGTACCGGTGCTGCGACCGCCGCTGATCCGCTCACTCGCCTGGGTTGAACGCCAATGGACCGGGTGGCAGCGCACGCCCTAGGTGCGGCCGGATGCGGCCAATCGACTCACTGGATTCGATTTTTGGCCGTTCGGCCAAGCTGTGTGACTCAAAAGCCAGTTATGCAGCCGATTCACGGGCTTCGCCGCAATTTGCCCGCAAATTCTTCTTTGACGAATCACTTCACTGATTCATTTTCGGTTTCTGGGGTCAATCTGGAGGCCAAGGGAATGAACGTCATTGTTTTTGCATCGCGTAAGGGGGGCTCGGGCAAAAGCACCCTGGCTGCTCACCTTGCGGCGCATGTTCACAAGTCAACGAGGCCGTGCCTGCTGGTCGACGGCGATCCACAGGGGTCACTGACGCTCTGGCACAAGTTGCGCGGCACCAACGAACCGCCGATCCGTACTGCCGTTCGTTCCGTCGGAGAGATCGTCGCAGCGGCAAAACGCGACGGCATGGAATGGGTTTTCATCGACACGCCGCCGAACCTTTCCGCCGTCGTGGACGATGCGATCAAGCACGCGACCATGGTCATCATTCCGGCGCGGCCCGGCGTGTTCGACGTCAACGCGGTGCAGGAAACCATTCAGATCTGCCGGTCGGCCCGCAAGCCATATGCCGTGGTGCTCAACGGAGCGCCGGCGCAGCGCGACGGGCTGGAGAGCCCGATCGTCACCATCGCCCGCGAGTCGCTGGCAAAGTTCCGCGCGCCGGTGTGGGGTGGCCAGATCACTAACCGCGCCGATCTGCTGATGGCGCTGAGTCACGGCGAAGGTGCTCGGGAATATTATGCGGAAGGCCGTGCGGCCGCGGAGATCGCGCGCCTGTGGGCCGCGATCGAGCGTTCGGTGAAGGCGATCCGCGGTGCAGCACCGTCTTCGGGCGCGATGCACAAGCAGGCGGCGTAAGCCGTCCGCCACACCGGTATTGTCGCAAAACGCGCGGCTTGCCGCGCGTTTTCGTTTTTGATGGATGTTTCGGCGGTGGCGCGCCTAGGCGACCATCAGCATGTAGAAGAAGATCACCGGCGACATGGTGAGCAGGACCGACCAGATGCCGATGGCCCACAGGATGTCCTCGATGGTGAAGCCCTTCCGCTCAAGGATATTCCGGTCGAACACCGGCATGACCGCCGGCTCGATGACGGCAAGGTTCTCGTTGAAGTCCACGACGCGCCCCCGCGTTTATTGTTCTCGTTGTCGTCGGACGATACGCGGCAGGCTTTAAGATCCCGGCCGCGCTTTCGCTTGTATTTGAACACATGTGCTACCGCGGATTAACCACGGTAGCAGTGCGTCATGCACTGAGCAGGCGTAGAGCCGCGACCGGTACGAAGCCGATCAGCATCGCCCACAGCGCGAACGACGACACGATCATGACGTCGTTGGCGCGTTGCATGCGCTCGTAGGTCGCCTGGCCTGGATTGGTCGACATGAGGTCCCCCCGTTTTTGTCGTTATGAGGACATCCATACGCCAGAGATTTTAAGGTTGCGGTCGCAGCGCGGCGCGAAGTCGCGCGAATGCTTTCACCACGCCTTAACCACGCTGCCCTCCTCACCTCTCCAGGAAAGGGGGAGGTGAGCCGGGCATGCGGCGAGGGTCGATTACGCCCTGAGCAGAAGCTGCGGAGCGCGGCGATCGATCTCGCGATCGAGTTCGGCCGCCAGCTCCGCGCTCACCTCCACCATCGGCAGCCGCACCTCGGGGCTGTCGATCAAGCCGATGCGCCAAAGCCAGTGCTTGGCAGGCGAAGGGCTCGGCTCGGAAAACAGCAGCCGGGTGAGGTTGCCGACGTCGCGCCACTGTGCTTCCGCGCCCGCCTGGTTGCCCTCCCACAGCATGGTCCGCACCGCAGCGAACGCTTCGGTTTCGACATGGGCGGAAAGCAGGATCGCACCGTCGGCACCGTCGACCAGCGCGTTGTGATACTGCGCGTCCTCGCCGGTCAATACGCGGAAGCCTGCGGGACGTCGTCGCAGCAGGTCGATCGACCGGCTGCGGTCGGCGCAGCAATCCTTCATGCCGGCAATGTTGGGGTGACGGGCGAGCTCGAGCAGGGTGTCGTTGTCGATGTCGACGGCCGTGCGATACGGGATGTTGTAGAGCACGAGCGGCCAGGAGGCATGGTCGGCAAGCTGCGTGAAATGCTGCAGCAGACCGCGTTGCGAGGGTCTCGTGTAGTAGGGGCTTGCAATCAGGTAGCCGTCGATCGGCCAGCCGGCCGTCTCGTCCAGCGCATCGCACATCTTGCGAGTGCTTGCGCCCGAAAGCCCGAGGCAGATCGGGACATAGCGCCGGCTGGCGGAAATCTCGGCTCGCGCAACCGCAACCAGTCGCTCCAGCTCGCTCGTGCTGAGCGACATCCCTTCGCCCGATGTGGCCGCCAGGATCAGGCCGTCCACCGGAAGGGCAAGGTAATGGCGCAACAGTCGCCGCAGCGACGTCTCGTCCAGTTCGCCGCCGCGAAACGGCGTTACCAGCGGCAGCCACAGGCCGCGCAATTGTTCGCTCAGGTCGTTCATGGTCCATCTCCTTTGTGGGGTCGAGCCGGAGACGGGACCAACAAAAAACCCCGTCCGAACGGCGGGGTTTGGGATCGGTCGGGCTTTTTCAGAAGTTCAGCGCGCGCGATCGCAAGTCCCCGAAAGGGGACCTTTTTTCATCTGGGCTGCGATGCGCGAGGTGCCGAACATGTGATGATGATGCGGGCCGGCGCATTGGATGTCAACGGCACGACATCGCGAGGCTCGCCGCAGCCGCAGAAAAAAAGCCGGGCCCAAGAGAGCCCGGCTTAGGTATTGGCCTCGTTAGGCCGACACAATCACCTTCCAAGAGGGACTACTGAACGCCCGCGTCACTGGAGGAGGGGGACAATGCGCAACGCGAAAGCTCAGTGTAGATTTATTATGGAGCGCACCATCGCTATGCAGCAACGGGTCGCGCCGCATGTCTGACATGCGGGCGCAAGGGGCGCTCCGGACGCAATGCCGTCATGCGCCTAGGAAGGCCAGCGCTGCGCCTTGCTGACCACGAAGTCGCGGAACACCTGCACCCGCGCCACCGTCTTCAGCTCTTCGGGATAGACGAAATAGGTGTCGAGCTGGATCGAGTCCGACTCGCCGAAAAGCTGAACCAGGCGGTTGTTTTCCTCGACCAGATAGTCCGGCAGCGCGGCGATGCCGAGGCCCTGCTGGCAGGCGCGGACCAGGCCCAGGATGTTGTTGACCTTGAAATAGACTTCGCGCGGGCCCGAGCCGTTGCGGCCGGCCTCGATCAGCCAGCTCCGGTTCTGCAGATGGGTCGGAACCTGCGCATCGCTCAGCATGATGATTCGATGCTGGTCGAGATCGTCCAGCGTGCGCGGCGTGCCGAAGCGCTTGATGTATTCCGGCGAGCAATAGGCATGGAACCCGATCGAGAACAGCTTGCGCTGGATCAGGTCCGGCTGCGTCGGCTTCCGGGTGCGGATCGCAACGTCGGCCTCGCGCATGGACAGGTCGAGTTCCTCGTCGGTGACGATCAGCGAGATCCGGATGTCAGGATAGAGCGCGGTGAATTCGTCGAGCCGCGGGATCAGCCAGTTGATGCCGAGCGCCGGCGGCGTGGTGATCTTGAGGTCTCCGCTCGGCCGCTCGCGGCTGTCGGTGAGCTTGGCGCGCGCCGCCTGCAACTGCATGAACACGTCATGCGCCGTGCGGAACAGCAGATCGCCCTGCTCGGTGAGGATCAGGCCGCGGGCGTGGCGATGAAACAGCGAGACCGAAAGCTCCTGTTCCAGCGCGCTGACCTGGCGCGAGACCGCCGACTGCGACAGGCCGAGTTGCTCGCCTGCATGCGTGAAGCTGCCCGCCTCCGCTGCTGCGTGAAACACCTTCAGCTTGTCCCAGTCCATATCCGTAAATCCGTCCCTAGATCGTGCCATTTTGCTTTATCGCTATTCTGCCGCCGCGCGGTCGCCCGCCCGCAGCGCAAGGAAACGTTCCGCCTCGAGTGCCGCCATGCAGCCAAGGCCGGCGGCGGTAACGGCCTGCCGGTAGGTCTCGTCGGCGACGTCGCCTGCCGCAAACAGTCCCGGCACCGAGGTGGAGGTCGAGTTCGCCGCTACCTCCACATAGCCGGAAGGTTTCAATTTGATCTGGTCTTTCACCAGTTCGGTTGCCGGCGCATGTCCGATGGCGATGAACACGCCATCGGCAGGCAGCTCTGTGAGTGCGCCGGTCTTGACGTTCTTCAGCCGTACGCCGGTGACCTTGACCGGATTCTCGGCGCCGGTGATTTCGTCGACGGCGCTGTCCCAGACCACGGAAACCTTCGGGTTCTTGAACAGGCGGTCCTGCAGGATGCGCTCGGCGCGGAAATGATCGCGCCGGTGCACCACCGTGACCTTGGAGGCGAAATTGGTGAGGAACAGTGCTTCTTCCACCGCCGTGTTGCCGCCGCCGACCACGATCACTTCCTTGCCGCGGTAGAAAAAGCCGTCGCAGGTGGCGCAGGCCGAGACGCCGAAGCCCTTGAACTTCTCCTCCGACGGCAATCCGAGCCAGCGCGCCTGTGCGCCGGTCGCAAGAATGACCGCCTCGGCCAGATAAACGTCGCCGCTGTCGCAGGTCAGGCGGAACGGCCGCTGCGACAGATCGAGTTTGGTTACGAGATCGGTGACGATCTTCGTTCCGACATGGGCGGCCTGCTTTTCCATTTGTTCCATCAGCCACGGGCCCTGGATCACGTCGGCAAAACCCGGATAGTTCTCGACGTCGGTGGTGATGGTGAGCTGGCCGCCGGGCTGGATGCCCTGGATCAGGATCGGCTCCAGCATCGCGCGCGAGGCGTAGATCGCTGCGGTGTATCCAGCCGGACCGGAACCGATAATGACGACCTTGGCGTGGATGGGGGCGGACATGGCGGGTAGCGCTCTCGTCAGAGGTGATCGGCGCCGAAAGCGCAAACTACCCCGAAAGGCAGCGCTGAGGCCCCGAAATTGTCATTTCCAAGTCTATGACATGTGCCTAGCTATGCGAGTTTTGCAATCCATATCGGCAAACTTTCTCGGATTCGTGAAAATTGTGGCGCTGCACGCGAAATAAAATTGCGCATGCCGGGCGGCCTACGCTAAGAGAGTTGCAGTTTGAGAAACCCCCGCAATGGCGGCTTCAGGGACATGGACGCGCGTGTCGAAGCATCTGGACGAAATCGACCTCAAGATTCTCAGCGAGATCCAGGCTGACGGTCGAATCACCAATGTGGAGCTGGCCAAACGGGTTGGTATTTCGCCGCCACCCTGCCTGCGCCGCGTCCGGACGCTGGAGGAGGAGGGTTACATCCAGGGCTATCGCGGCCTGCTCGATCCCCGCCGGCTCGGTTTCGATGTCACGGTGTTTGCCTCGGTCCACCTGTCCAGCCAGGCGGATGCGGATCTGCGCGCATTCGAGGAGTTCGTGCGCGCCGAGCCGCTGGTGCGGGAGTGCTGGATGCTTTCGGGCGAGGTCGATTTCATCCTGAAATGCGTTGCACCCGACATGGCGACGTTCCAGGAATTCGTCACGCACCTGACCGCGGCGCCGCATGTGCGCAATGTGAGAACGTCGCTGGTGCTGCACAATTCGAAATACGAGGCAGCCGTCCCGCTGGAGCTGAAGCGGGGCTGAGGCCCTCATTGTCGTCATTGCGAGCGAAGCGAAGCAATCCACTCATCCGCTTTGGCGCGCTGGACTGCTTCCGCGGCAAGCGCAGACGGATCGTTGCTGACGTTCCTCGCAATGACGCAATGACAACGAGGGTGCGCGACCTACTTCTTGCGCATCATCGCATCGGCGCTGATCGGCCCGCCGCCCGCCGTTGAAAGATAAAGGCAGGCAAAGCATAACGCGATCGACAGCGTGCCGCCATTGAGGATCGGGAGAAATACCGGATTGTCGGGATTCTTGAACATGTGGCCGAGGAAATACGCAAACGCCATCTGGCCCGACAACACGAAAGCGCTGAGACGCGTGAACAGCCCGATCATCAGGAGCGCGCCCAGCACGAGCTCGATCGTGCCTGCCGTGGCGATGAGCGGCGGGAGCTTGGCGAACATCGGAACAACCGGAAACTTGAAAATCTTCGCGACGCCGAATTGGAACAGCAGCAATCCGGTGATGAAACGAAACAGGCTCAGCGCTGTCGGCTGAAACTTTTCCAGCATTTTCTCCAAGGCGTTCATTTTTATGCTCCCCCTAGTTTGACCCCAGACGTCCAGAACTATCGCAATAGTCGGCGTTCGTCACTGGCGTGTGAAATCAACACCTGCGGATTTGAATCATTCCCGTGGTGCGGTGATGCAATGTTGCCGCGCGCGCAGCGCAGCGCAGCATAGGCTACGCGCCGACCGCAACGTCTTCGGGGGGAGGGGAATGAGAAGGTTGAGGCGGCGGTTCGCTACCGCCACTCCACCTTGGTGATTTCGTAGGCCTTGGCGCCACCCGGGGCCATCACCTCGACGGTGGTGCCCTTCTTCTTGCCGATCAGCGCGCGTGCCAACGGCGAGGTGATGGAAATGCGGCCCTTCTTGGCATCGGCCTCGACTTCGCCGACGATTTGCCACACCGCCTTCTTCTCGGTGTCCTCGTCGATCAGCGTGACGGTGGCGCCGAACTTGATCGTATCGCCGGACAGTTTCGAGATATCGATCACGTCGGCGCGCGCGAGCTTGTCCTCGATTTCCGCAATGCGGCCTTCGTTGTGCGACTGCTCTTCCTTGGCCGCATGATATTCCGCATTCTCCGACAGGTCGCCATGCGAACGCGCTTCCGCGATATGTTCGATAATGCGCGGACGATCCACCGACGTGCGATGCTTCAATTCGTCCTCGAGCGCGGCATAGCCGGTCGCCGTCATCGGAACCTTTTCAACCATCTTTCCTGTCCTTCACGGTCGTACGGTTCCATCCAAGGCCCGCACGCAACGATTGTCGATTCGGCTTTTGGTCGCTGCTTTGAGCGCTCCAAAGCCTTAGCAGTTTCGGCCCCTTCCGGGGCCGACACAACGTCCACAACGAGCAGTGAGTTCCAGCCTAACGGCTTGTTTTCCAATCGCTTCGCGGGCGCGCCAGCCCCCTGCCGCGATCAACTCTCGGAAAAATAGCTCTGCAGGGTGCGGACCTCAAGGTCTCCGTCCCGATAGGCCCGGATGCCCTGGGCCGCAGCCTTGGCACCCGAAAGAGTGGTGTAATAGGGCACTTTATGCAAGAGGGCAGCCCGCCGCAGCGAACGGCTGTCGGCCAGCGCCTGCGGCCCCTCGGTGGTGTTGAAGACGAGCTGCACTTCGCCGTTGGTGATGGCATCGACGATGTGGGGCCGTCCCTCCAGCACCTTGTTGATCTTTTCGGCCGGTACGCCGTTTTCGCTGAGGTAGCGCTGGGTGCCCGAGGTCGCAATCACCTTGAAGCCGAGCGAATGCAGAAGCTCCACGGCGTCCGCGATCCGCATCTTGTCGTCGCCGCGCACCGAGACGAACACCGTGCCCTGGCGCGGCACGCGCGTGCCGCCGCCGAGCTGGCTCTTGGCGAAGGCGACTTCGAACGAGCGGTCGATGCCCATCACCTCGCCGGTCGAACGCATCTCCGGTCCGAGTACGGTGTCGACGCCCGGGAAGCGCGCGAAGGGGAAGACAGACTCCTTCACGCCGACATGACCGAGCTTCTTCTTCTTCAGCTTGAAGTCGGCGAGCTTTTCGCCGGCCATGACGCGTGCAGCGATCTTGGCGACCGGCGTGCCAATCACTTTCGC
>JAHCKB010000086.1 GCA_026125985.1 Bradyrhizobium sp. | reverse complement strand
GTTCATCACCATCATCGGCTGGGCGTGGGTCGTCACCGCGATGGTACGCTGGATCTGTCGCAATATCAGCGGCACGCGCCGCGAGATTCTGTTCAACGGTAGTGGCCTGCAGGTGCTTTGGCGCACGATCGTGTTCGCGCTGCTGTGCGCCTTCATCATCCCGATCCCGTGGATGCTGCGCTGGTACGCGAGCTGGTACATCTCGCAGTTCGCGCTGGTGCCGCGCGGCGCGATGGCTCGCGCGTGAGGCTCACACCTTGCGTTGGCGCACCGAACCTTCCTGTGCCACCGAGGCCACCAGCGTACCGTCGGGCTTGAAGATCTGGCCGCGGGTCAACCCGCGGCCGCCCTGTGCGCTCGGCGAATCCTGGGCGTAGAGCAGCCATTCGTCGGCGCGGAACGGGCGGTGAAACCACATCGCGTGATCGAGGCTCGCCGGCATCATGCGGCGATCGAACAGCGTGCGGCCGTAGCGCGCCATGATGGCGTCGAGCAGCGAGAAATCCGAGGCATAGGCCAGCGCACACATGTGCAGCGCCGGATCGTCCGCCAATTTCGCCGCGGTGCGGATCCAGACATGGATGCGGCCTTCCTCGATCTTCTGGCCGAAATAGCGGCCGAGCTCGACCGGGCGCAGTTCGATGGGGCGGTCCGACTCGTAATAGCGGCGGATGAAGTCGGGCATTTCCCTGAACATCGGCTGCTTGGAGATTTCCTCTGCCGTGAGTTTCTCCGGCGACGGCACGTCGGGCATCCGGTCCTGATGATCGAACTCGGTCTCCTCGTCGGTGTGGAAGGATACCATGATAGAGAAGATCGCGTTGCCGTGCTGGATCGCGGTGACGCGGCGGGTCGAATAGCTCTTGCCGTCGCGCAGACGCTCGACCTCGTAGATGATCGGAATCTGCGGATCGCCCGGCAGGATGAAATAGCAATGGATGGAATGCGGCAGGCGGCCCTCGACGGTGCGGCAGGCCGCGACCATCGCCTGGCCGATCACCTGCCCGCCGAACACGCGCTGCCAGCTCGTTTTCGGGCTGTTGCCGCGGAACAGATTCACCTCGAGCTGTTCGAGATCGAGAATGGAGAGAAGGTCGATCAGGCCTTTGGACATTTGTTTTCCTTCGTCGTCCCGCGACGATGCACCGGCATCGAGCCCGGAATCGCGTGCCACGCCTTCGGTTTTGCGGGTTTTGCGTTTCGCAGGCCCGAAAACGTACGAATTGGCGTCAGTCAGCTTGTTTCGGGGCCCTGTTTCGCCCACCTGTTTTCAGGTAGCAAGTGTCCCGTACGGGCGTAACCGGGTAAAGGCATCCATGACGGCACAGCGAAGCATTGTCATTTGCGGCGGGGCGTTTGCCGGACTGGCACTGGCGCTGGCGCTCCGCCAGGGGCTGGGGCCGGACATTGCCGTGGTCGTCGCCGATCCCGCGCTCGCCATGCGGCCGAGCCGCGATCCGCGCGCCAGCGCGATCGTCGCCGCCTGTCGCAAGCTGTTCGAGGCGCTTGGGGTGTGGGAGGCGGTGGCGCCGAACGCGCAGCCCATTCTCGATATGGTCATCACGGACTCGGAAGTGGCCGACGCCACGCGGCCGGTGTTCCTGACCTTCGGCGGCGAGGTCGAGCCCGGCGAGCCATTTGCGCATATGGTGGAGAACCGTAGCCTGATCGACGCGCTGGTCGCGCGCGCCGAAGCTGCCGGCATCGATCTGCGCGCCACCGCGGTGGACGGTTATGAGGTGGGGACAGAGGGCGTCGACGTCGCACTCGCCGATGGCACCAGGATTTCCGCAAGCCTGCTGGTCGCCGCCGACGGTGCGCGCTCGAAACTGCGCGAGCGCGCGGGCATTGCCACCCATGGCTGGGACTACGATCAGTCCGGCATCGTCGTCACCGTCGGCCATGAGCGCGACCATCACGGCCGCGCCGAAGAGCATTTTCTCCCCGCCGGCCCGTTCGCGATCCTGCCGCTGAAGGGCAAGCGGTCCTCGCTGGTGTGGACGGAGACGCGCAAGGAAGCCGCGCGCCTCACGGCACTCGGCGAAGAAGAATTTCATGCCGAGCTCGAACGGCGTTTCGGCCTGCATCTCGGCGAGATCGAGGCGCTGGACAAGCCGCGCGCCTTCCCGCTCGGATATTTCGTCGCGCGCTCCTTCATCGCCGACCGCCTGGCGCTGGTCGGCGACGCCGCGCACCTCATTCACCCGATTGCCGGGCAGGGGCTCAACATGGGCCTGAAGGACGTTGCGGCGCTGGCCGAAGTCGTCGTCGACGCCGCGCGACTCGGCATGGATCCGGGGCAGGCCGACGTGCTCGAGCGCTACCAGCGCTGGCGCCGCTTCGACACCATGGCGATGGGAGTTGCCACCAATTCGCTGAACTTCCTGTTCTCCAATGAATCGAAGCTGCTGCGCACCGTGCGTGACATCGGCCTCGGTCTCGTCGACCGCGCGCCGCCCCTGAAGAGCCTGTTCATTCGCCAGGCCGCCGGCCTCACCGGCGAAGTGCCGCGGCTCTTGAAAGGCGAGGCGCTGTAGGCGCAATTGCCATCGCGAGCGGAGCAATCCAGCGTCGCGATCTCGACTGCGTTCAATCGATCTTCCGCGCCTCTTCCGGCAGCATGATCGGGATGCCGTCGCGGATGGGATAGGCGAGCTTGGCCGAGCGGGAGATCAGCTCCTGTTTCGCGGCGTCGAACTCGAGCGGACCCTTGGTCAGCGGGCAGACCAGAATTTCCAGCAGTTTCGGATCGACACTGGATTCGGGCCGTTCGGGCTGCGCGTTCATTTGTCCGGATCTCCTGCTTGCAGATGCTCTAGCACATTCCTTTGCAAGCCATCATACGGCTATCGCGCCACGATCCGCAAAAGCTCGCCGAGCACGGCCCTTTGCCTTTCCTGCGAAAGCGGCTGGTCGGTCAGCGCGTAGCCGAAGAAGGCCCAGAACAGGATTTGCGCGCGGGCGCGCGCAACTTCCTCGGCAAGGCCGGCCTGCTTCAGAAGACCTTCGATGTAATCGAGCCGGCGGCGGTCGACCGCCGCGACGGCGGCGCGCGCTCTCGCATCGTTTGCCGCCCAGCTCCGCACCGCCTTCTCCAGCACGTGCTTGCTTCCGAAGGTCAGCCTGAGCAGTACCGAGAGCGGGTCCTCGTCCTTGTTCTTGGCTCTCGCGGCCTCGACGCCGGCAATGATCTGCTCGGTCGCGACCTCGCGCCAGCGCTCGAGGACCGCCGTGTGAAAGGCGCCTATATCGGCAAAGTGCCAGTAGAAACTGCCGCGCGACACGCCCATGGCTTTCGCCAGCGGCTCGGCCTTCAGCGCCGTAAAGCCGCTTTTCGCCAGTGTCTTCAGGCCGAAATCGATCCAGTCCTGCGCCGAGAGTTGATCGGCCATGATTCTCCGTCCTTGTTGCTCCACCATACAGTACTGTATTGACAGGCGCCAGTCGTGCGGCCTATATCCATACATCACCGTATGGTCAGGTCATGGAGGATCGAATGCGCGATCTCATGCTGCAATGTGCCGGCGTCATCGCCATCCTCATCAGCATCGTCCACGGCGTGCTCGGCGAGACGGCCGTGTTCGCCCGCGCCACCGTCGAGCCGCCGCGGCTACGCACGCTGCTGCGTCTGGTCTGGCAGGCCGGCACGGTTGCCTGGATCGCCGGCGGCGTGCTGCTGGTCGCCGCACCCTGGATGGGATCGGAGACGGCACGGCACTGGATCATCGCGACCCTGGCGGTGGTGTTCGGTTTTGCCGCCATCGCCAACGCGCTGGCGCTGCGCGCGGTGCATCCCGGGTGGATCGGCATGGGTGCCGTGGTGGCGCTGTCGCTTGCCGGCTATTAGTTACTGCAGCCCGGGTTCGCCGCTGGTGCGTTTTTTCGCCAGATCCATCTCGGTGACCGCGATCAGGATTTCAGCGCGGGTCTTCAGGTCAGGCGCTTCCAGCATGGCCTGCTTTTCGGCGGGTCCATAGGGCGACATCATCGCGAGCGCATTGACCAACGCCTCGTTGGGGGCGTTCTCGATGCCTTCCCAATCGACCTTGAGATTGTTGGCCTTGAGGAAATCCGTCAGCACGTCTAGCAGGGCCTGGCGGTCCACCGCCTCCTCGCCCTTGCGCGCGACAAAGTCGTCGGCAAAGGCGAAGAAGTCGACCTTGCACTGACGGTACGGCGTGAGCACGGTCAGCTCATCCAGCACCTTGAAGCGCGACACGCCCGTGAGTTCGAGAATGTAACGGCCGTCGCCCGTCTCGGCGAGCTGGGTGATGCGGCCGACGCAGCCGACACGGAACAGGACCGGGTTCTTCTCGCTCTGGGAATGCGTGACGTCGGGCTGGATCATGCCGATCAGCCGATGGCCGTCGCGGAAGGCGTCGTCGACCATCGCGAGATAGCGCGGTTCGAAGATGTTGAGCGGCATCTGGCCGCGCGGCAGCAGCAGCGCACCGGGCAGCGGAAACACCGGGATCACTTCCGGCAATTCGCCGGGGCCGCGATATTCGGCATTGATCGGCATGAGCTGTCCCGGCGCTTGCCCTTTGGTTCAGGAAAACAGGATCGTCGACAGTTTCTTTCGTCCGTCGACGGTCGCCTCGTCGGCGCCGCCCCATGCCTCGAAGAACTGCACGAGCTGCCTGCGCGCGCCGTCGTCGTTCCACTTGCGGTCGCGGCGCACGATCTCGAGCAGCTGTGCGGTCGCCTCCGCCCGTTTGCCAGCCGCGTTCAGCGCGGTGGCGAGGTCGAAACGCGCCTGGTGATCGAGCGGGTTGGCGGCGAGCTTCTGTTCGAGTTCGGTGACGGGCCCGATCGACTTCGCCTGCTCGGCGAGGTCGAGTGCAGCCTGCACAGCCTTGACGGCGGCATCGTTACGCTTGGACTCCGGCACCATCGCGAGCGTCTGCTTGGCCTGATCGATCGCGCCTGTCGTGAGGTGGCATTTCGCGAGCCCCGCCATTGCTGCGATGTTGGTCGCATCGAAGGCCAGCACCTCGGCATAGATCTGCGCGGCACCCGCGGTGTCGCCCTCGGCCAGCACGGCTTCGGCTTCCGCCAGGACTTCCGCGATGTTCGGTTCGCCGGCGCCCGGCATGCCCTTGGTCAGCTTGTCGATGAAGGCGTTGACCTGGCTTTCCGGGACCGCGCCCATGAAGCCGTCGGCGGGCTGGCCGTTGACGAAGGCGATCACGGCGGGAATCGACTGGATGCCCATCTGGCCAGGGATCGCCGGATGATGGTCGATGTTCATCTTGACCAGCTTGACCCGGCCCTTGGCGTTGCGGACCGCCTTTTCCAGCACGGGGGTGAGCTGGCGGCAGGGCCCGCACCATTCCGCCCAGAAGTCGATCAGCACCGGCTGGCGTTTCGACTCCTCGATGACGTCCTTCACAAAGGACTGGGTGGTGGTTTCCTTGATGAGGTCGGGGGCCGCCTGCGGCGCGCCGCCGCCCGTCTCCATAATGGTCACGATATCCTCGCCTGGTCTTTCGGAAGGGACCCCTTCTAGCACGGCCGGGTGGGATTCCGTGCGGTCCCGATCTGCCCTAATTGGCGGCGGAGGCGGTCATTTTCAATCGTCTGGAACCGACGAAGCCCACATTTCGGGGTATTGGGCGACCATTTCGTGCAAATTGCCCCGGGGCAGGGCCGGATGTTAACGGTTCGCACAAGTGTTGCATTCACACTGCGCATTTGGCATAGGTGCGCCGTTGCCGGCGCGCCTGTCGCCGCCATCACGGATGCGGGTGTAGCTCAGTGGTAGAGCACGACCTTGCCAAGGTCGGGGTCGAGGGTTCGAGCCCCTTCGCCCGCTCCAATCTCTCCAAATCCGCGTAACGACCTCGCCGCTCCCTGCGGGGAGGACGGCTGTTCGCAATTCGCGCTCGAAATGGGTGGGCGTAACTTCAACGGATCGAAGTAAGCTTTCCGGCCCTGCGAGCAGAGCAGCATTTTCTCGCGCGCTCAGCTAGGTTCATTCGGGGGATGGGGGATCGCTGTATGAATCGAACGGTCGTGATCTTGCTTGCGCTTGTCGCGGGGTGGATCGATGCCGGCTCCTTTGTTGGCCTGCACCACATCATGGCGGCCCACATCACCGGAAACCTCGTGATCCTGGCCGCCGCCATTGCGACCGGATTTCAGGAAACCGACCTTCTGAAGATCTTCATCCTGCCGATCTTCTTCATGGCGGTGATGGCCCTCACTCTGGTCCACGACCGCTACGTGGCCACTCACGACGACCCGGCGCGGCATATCCGCGGCATGCTGGCGATCGAGGCGGGTCTGATCGCCGCCACCGGCGCGATCGGTCTTCTCGCCAGCTTCAACGGTTGGGAGCTGAGTTTCTGGCTTGCCCTCGTCATTGCCACGCCCGTGACGTGCGGGATGGCGCTGCAGAACGCGGTGCATCGGTTCTATCCGATCGTCGGGCCGGCGACGACGGTGATGACCGGCAACATCACGCAGTTCTTCATCGATCGAACGCGTGGGCTCGCCGGCCACGCCTCGCGCTCCCTGATCAACGACATGCCCAAGGACAATTCGCTTCTGCCGATTCTTATCATCGCCTTCGGTCTCGGCTGCGTTCTGGGCGCAGCGGTCACAGCGAAGGTCGGCAACGGCGCATTCTTCGTTCCCGCAGCGCTCATTCTGATCGGAGCAGTCTTCTCTCGAACGGCCGCCAAGGCCGAGTGACCGGGATGGCGTTTTGCTCGCCCGACCTCACTGCGATCTCGGCACCCGGTACACCCTGACCTCTGCCGTGCCGCTGTTCACATCGTGGAACAGGCTGGACCAGAAGCCGCTCACCGGCTTGTTCAGGTAGACATAGAGCTCGCCGTCGCGCGTGGCCCTGAACGGCTCTTCCAGCGACCTCGCCAGCAGATCATCCTCGCTCGGATCGATGAAGTTCTCTTCGTTGCCGGTTTCGCCGGTTCGGACGATCACCCGTCCGAATGGTCGGTCGAAGGTGCGCTTGATCGGAAAGGCGATCGCCAGCAGCGCCTTGCGCCCGAAGGTTTCGAGTGCGCTGCGCCAGGTCTCGTCCTTTCGCGGCAGCAGTGCGCCGCCGGGGCCGGATTTTGCGCCGAGAAACGACCACTCGTCCTTCTCGCGGATCTCGAAAACATAGCGTTGGTCCGTCGACACCTTGACCCTCGTGGAGGTGCAGAGCGCGCGTGTGTCGAATTCGGTCACGATCCCTCGGCAGGCCGGCGTGCAGGTGGCCGGGAGATTGCCGCTTTTGTCCCTGGTGCACTGATCGCGGTCGGCGCGCTTGCAGACGTCGAGTACCTTCCCATCGGGATGCGGCGTGCAGAAAGCGCCGAAGCTGTCGCGAACGTTGAAGACATAGTGGCCGGCCAGCGCAATGCCGCCGACCAGGAAGGTCAGCGCGAAAAAGGCCGGCGCGACCCAAAGCTTGATGTTGCTGATCGTCTGCCGGTAGCCGTCCTTCAATCGGAACCAGGCGATGGTTCGATCCGAGAGGAACATCGTGACGAGGATCAGGCCGGCAAAAGCCTGGAAGTAGGGTTGGGTGGCGCGGTCGATCAGGATCTGCAGCGGGGCGACGGCCCTCGGCAGGGTAATGCCGATCCAGGCCGGCATGGGGTATAGCGCGATCAGCAGCAAGCAGGCATAGACCACGTTCTGGACTATGCCGCCGCCAACCCTGGGCTCGCGCTCGGTAGCATGCACATCGTATTTCGACAGGCTGGTGCGCCAGGCGGCGCGCATCTGGTCGGTGATGCGCTGCTTCAGGCCGGCACTCAGCCACAGCAGCAGCGCGACCAGGCCTGCCGAAAGCACGAAATGCAATGGATCACGCGCATAGGCATTGATCCATCGCGATGCGGCGCCTGGCAGCGCAATCCCGACGATCCGGATGACGTCGGACAGCGGCCTCAGCCGCGTCATGTATTCGGCGGAGGGCGGCAACTGCGACCCAATCGATAGGTCAGCAGATAGACTGACGCGATCACGGTCAGGAAGTAGATGATGCGCTCCTGATCGAGCTGCCGACGATCTTCTCCTGCGTTTCGTCGCGCCCGCGGGCGGATTTTCCGGATTCGAAACGGTGCGCGGCTTCCGGCGATTCTCCCCGAAGTTCGTCCGGCGAGACGATCCGTTCGTCATAGGTCAGCACATCATAGACCGCCGGCAGGCTGACGGGCGCGTAGAGATGCGCATCCACCGAGATCCGCTCGAATACGCTCTGGTGAATCTTGGGCCTCTCAACATAGACGCAATCGCGCAAGTCGTCGGAATATCTGGTGTTGGAGAGTGCAGCCACGCTGCGCGGCCCGTAGCGGTAATAGCCGCCCAGTCCGTTTCTCGAATCGTAGATGCGGCCGTCCTTGTCCTGGGTCGAGCACACGCGCGTGAATGCGTCGGGGTCGGCGCCGGGCGCGGCCTTCAGCGTAACGCCGCGCTGCCGTGCCTCGGACAGGATCCAGGTCAGCGAGACATGCGCCAGCGAATCGTCCGGATAGCCGCCGCCGACATTGGAGTGGACTCCCGCGAACCAGACCTGGCTGATCCGCTCCGAAGTAATTGGCCGCGTGCCCTTGGCCCTCGGCTCCGGATCTTCGTCCCATAGCAGCGGGTGGAAGGTGGTGCGCTCGTCGTCGAGGGCAAGCGCATGGCATGCCCTGCGTACCTTGGGATTGAGCTGCCGGTCCGGAAATTCCAGCGGCCAGAGATAGCGGCTGACGCCGCGCGTCATTTCGTCGATGGGCAGTCCGTAGGCCGCGACCGTGTCCCACAGGCCGAGAAAGGCAACGTGATCGACCGGCCGTTCGTTCTTGTCGTGACTGGCCGGCACGAAGAGATTGCGGATCTTGCGGAACACCCACTCGACCTGGAATTTCGACTTGAAGGCCTCCGCCCGGTGTTGCCGGTAGGCGGCGGCGGCCTTGTCGCTCAGTTCTTCCTCGGTCCGGTAACGCACCAACCCCTGCTCGCAGATCAGGCCGTTCACCACACGCATGGTGAAAGCGCCGCGGCTGAAGCCGAAACCGAAAATGTCGTCGTTTTGCCAGGGGCCGTAGTGTTCGGCGCGATTCTCCGACCTGGCGCGGGCGGCTTCGATCTCGAGATAATCGAGATGCGAGCAGTAATTGCGGCAGGCGAATTTGTAGATGTCCAGCACGTTGCGCTTCAGACCAAAGCCGAAGGCGCCGCCCAGAATGGCGAACGGCTTGAACGAGGAGGTGCCGACGCCGTCGTCGTAGAATGCGATCTGCCGTGAGCTCGTCAGGTCCAGCGATTCGAATACGCGCCAGACATTGGTGCGCCAGACCTTTCCGGCAGAATTGCCGGTGCCGTCCGACAAAAGGATGATCCGCTTGTTTGCCATGGAGACGCTCGCTTGGCTGGAGCTGTCGGCAGTGTCCCAGAGGTGCGGCGCAAAATTTATGAGCCAGCCCACATTTCAAACTCGAAAAAGAAAAGGGCAGGCTGGTGACGGGCCGGCTTCTTTCAAGCGAAGTGAGTTGCGCGGACCGGCGAGCCATCGCGCGATGTGGAAGCAAGCCCACCGCGCAATTCGTATTGCGCCGCAATGCAGAGTTCACAAAATTGTCTCAAAGCGAACTGCGTTGCGACAACTCGATGCGATTTCATCATGACCGCGCGTCGAGGCGAGCCTTTTGCTTCTCACGCGCAGGAGATGTGATAGGCTTTTACGGTCTGACGCCAAGGCAGACCCACTGACGGTTCGTCTCTCGACTTCAAAACAATAACGCCAGGCTTCTGGCGGCTTAGGGGAGTGACGCGATGAAATCGGCTATCAATGGATGTGTTATTGCGCTTGCAGCGACTTTCGCGGTCGCGATGGCCGGTCAGGCCGTCGCCCAGCAAAAAGGGCTGAAGCACTACGAATCCGGCACCAAGGAGTTCTGGACCAATCCTCCGCCGGACTGGTTCCTCGGCGACGAGACCGAGCAGCAGAAGGGGCAGGCGCCGCCCTCGGGTCCACCGACCGGCGCATCGGATGCGGAACTCGCCAACATCGTCAAGAAGATCAAGCTGCCTGCCGGCTTCAAGATCGAGGTGTATGCCTCCGGCGTGCTCGCGGCGCGGCAGATGGCCTGGGGCGACAAGGGCACGCTGTTCGTCGGCTCCTTCGGCCTCGGCAATGTCTATGCGATCAAGGACAATGGCGGGAAGAAAGAGGTCAAGACGGTCCTCAAGGGTCTAAACATGCCGACCGGCCTCGCCTTCCAGGACGGCGCGCTCTACGTCATCGCCGTCGACAAGCTGATCAAATACGAGAACGCCGAGGCCAACATCGACAATCTCGGCCAGGGCAAGGTGGTGTATGACGACATGCCGTCCTACGCGGCGCATGGCTGGAAATACATCGCGGTCGACAAGGACGGCTGGTTCTATCTGCCGTTCGGACCGCCCTTCAACATCGGCATACCCCCGACCAGCGTGTCGCAGATCCGTCGTGTCGATCCCAGAACGGGGAATGCGGAGATCTGGGCGCTCGGCGTGCGCAACAGCGTCGGCGGCGACGTCGATCCGCGCACCGGCAAGTACTGGTTCACCGAGAACGCCCGCGACTGGATGAGCGACGACATCCCGAGCGACAAGCTCAACATGATCAACAGGATCGGCGAACACTTCGGCTATCCCTATTGTCACCAGGGCGACCTTCCCGATCCGAAGTTCGCGATGGGGCACAAGTGCTCGGAGTTCACGCCTCCGGTCGTCAATCTCGGCGCCCATGTCGCGCCGCTCGGTATGAAGTTCTATACCGGCGACATGTTCCCGGCCGAGTACAAGAACAACATCCTGATTGCCGAGCACGGTTCCTGGAACCGGCACAAGTACCAGGGTGCCCGCATCAAGCGCGTCATCGTCGGGCCCGATGGCAAGAATCCCAAGTCGGAAATCTTCGCTTCCGGCTGGCTGGAAGGGGATCAGGGCTATCTCGGCCGTCCCAACGACATCCTGCTTGCGAAGGACGGCTCAATCCTCGTTGCCGACGACTGGGCCGGTGCGATCTATCGCATCAGCTACAGCAAGTAGGCGGGAACCATCGGAGACCGCGGTTGCTCCTGTGAGCGGCCGCGGTCTCTCACGCTCGATACGGGAATGAGAATGCCTGACAGGTATGGTTGCCTTGCCGCCTGCGTCGCCCTGGCGCTTGGGGTGATGCCCGCGCGCGCGGCCGACGTGGCGGCCGGCAAGGCCAAGGCCGAGCTATGTATCGGCTGTCACGGCGAGAACGGCATCTCGCAGATGGAAAAGGTCCCCTCGCTCGCCGGTCAGCACGACCAGGTCATCCAGTGGCAGCTCGTCTATTTTCGCGCCGGCGCGCGCAAGAACGAGCAAATGCAGCCGCTCGTCGAACAGCTCAGCAACGAGGATATCCGCAATCTCGGCGCCTACTATGCGTCTCTTCCGCCGCCGAAACCCGCGCCGGACGACGATCCGGACCTGTCGAAGAAGGGGGCGCAGGCGGCCGCCGGCCGGCGATGTGCCTCATGCCATCTCGACACCTATGCCGGCACCAAGGCGGCCGCGCGGCTCGCCGGCCAGCGCGAGGATTATCTCCTGAAGGCGCTGCACGATTACAAGTCCGGAGCGCGCAAGGGCGGCGGTCCGGCCGCCATGGCGGAAGTCGCATTTCCCTTGCATGAAGAAGAGATCACAGCACTCGCGCACTATCTGGCGCATTTGCAGTAGTTACTTCTCCGCCAGCGGATGCAGGTCGCGCACCAGGCTCTTGAGACGCTCCTCCACCACATGGGTGTAGATCTGCGTCGTCGAGATGTCGGTGTGGCCGAGCAGCGTCTGCACGATGCGCAGGTCTGCGCCGTTGTGGAGAAGATGACTGGCAAAGGCGTGGCGCAGCACATGCGGGGAGACCAGTCGGGGGCTGAGGCCGGCGGCGGCGGCGAGTTCCTTCAGGTCGCGGGCAAAATGCTGCCGGGTCAGATGCCCGCTCTCGCCGAATGAAGGAAACAGCCATTTCGAATCGGCGGCGCCTTTCTTCGCCGTCGACGCAAGTGCCTGCATGGCAGCGAGATACTCCGCCATCGCCTGACGCGAGGCGTCGTTGAGCGGCACCAGCCGTTCCTTGTCGCCCTTGCCGCGCACCACGATCATGCGCGCGTCGCGCCGGGCGGCCGATTGCGGCAGCGACACCAGCTCGGAGACGCGAAGCCCCGTGGCGTAGAGCACTTCGAGCAGGCAATAGAGCCGTAGCGCGCGCAATTGCCGCAGCGGAGCATCCGCAGCCTGTGCCAGCTCCCGTGCCCTGGTCAGCATGCGATCGACGTCGGATATCGACAGCACCTTGGGCAGGCCACGGCCGCGCCTGGGGCCGGAGAGGATAGCGGCGGGATCGTCGGTGCGAACGCGTTCGTTGAGCAGGAAGCGATAGAGATGGCGCATCGCCGACAGCCGTCGCGCCACGCTCGATGACTTGAAGCCGCGCGTGTCGAGATCGGCGAGATAGTCGCGCAGGCTCTCTGTGCCGGCAGTCACGAAGGTCTGCCCGGCGCGGCCGAGATATTCGGAAAAGTCGGTGAGGTCGCGGCGATAGGCCTGCAGCGTGTTGTCGCCGGCGCCTTGCTCGGCGGCGAGCATGTCGAGGAACAGGGTGATCAGCTTGGCGTCTGCAGGTTTTGCGCGCATCACCCGATCAAGGCCCCTATCGCTTGAGGAACCGGTCCGGCGGAATGCTCACCGTGATCTCCCGCGGCTTCGGGTTGACGAAATTTGCCAGCGCAAAGACCACGCCATAGCCGATCCCGGCGATGATGCCGACAACCGTCAGGAAACGGAGCAGACTGGGCATTTCGGGGTCTCGGGCCGCAATTAACCATCGAATGGGACCGGACGTGGCCGGTCCGGCCTTACCAGCATGTTTCACCCTTTCCATGCAAGTCTCTCTGGCATGGGCTTGGCCGGGGGTTGTATAGGTTGCGACAAACGCGGCAATTTCGCGAGAGACACGAGTCGCTTATGTCCGGAACCGCTCCGACGGAGCCAGTCAGCCTGTCCCAGGACGCCGAGATCTCCTCGGCGCTGGGCAAGCGCTGCATTGTGCTGATCGGGATGATGGGTGCCGGCAAGTCCACCATCGGCCGACGCATGGCGGCGCGGTTGCGGCTGCCCTTTCTCGATGCCGACACCGAGATCGAGACCGCGGCGGGCATGTCGATCCCCGACATTTTCGAGACCCATGGCGAGCCGCATTTTCGCGACGGCGAGGCCCGGGTGATTGCGCGGCTCCTGGACAACGGACCGGCGGTGATTGCGACCGGGGGCGGCGCGTTCATGCGCGAGGAGACGCGCGATCGCATCCGCGACAAGGCGGTGTCGCTCTGGCTCCAGGCCGACGCCGACATCATCATGAAGCGCGTTCGCCGCCGCTCCGACCGGCCGCTGCTGCAAAACCCCGATCCCGAAGGCACGGTCAACCGCCTGCTCGAGGAGCGCGAGCCGGTCTACCGGACCGCCGATCTCACCATCATGTCGCGCGACGTGCCGCATGACAGGATCGTCGATGAATGCATCGATGCGCTGCATGCCAAACTCTGCACTGCCGCGCCCGACAGGATAGACGCAACGCCATGACCGCGCCCATCAATCATTCCAATCCCATCACCGTCGATGTCGCGCTTGGCGACCGCGCCTATGACATCGTCATCGGGCGCGACGTGCTGCAATCGATCGGCAGCCGGATTGCCGCGATGCGGCCGGGCGTGCGCACGGCCATCGTCACCGATCGCACCGTGGCAAAGCACTGGCTGGCGCCCACCGAGGCGGCGCTGGCGCAGGCGGGCATCCCGACTTCATCCATCGTGGTCGAGGAGGGCGAGGGGTCGAAGACCTATGCCGGGCTCGAGAAGGTCAGCGAGGCGCTGATCGCCGCAAAAATCGAGCGCAACGACCTCGTCATTGCGCTCGGCGGTGGCGTGGTCGGCGATCTCGCCGGATTTGCGGCCGCGATCCTGCGCCGCGGCGTCGATTTCGTGCAGGTCCCGACCTCGCTGCTTGCGCAGGTCGATTCCTCCGTCGGCGGCAAGACCGGCATCAACTCGCCGCAGGGCAAGAACCTGCTGGGCTCGTTTCATCAGCCGATCCTGGTGATTGCCGACACCGCGGTGCTCGATACGCTGTCGCCGCGGCAGTTTCGCGCAGGCTACGCGGAAGTCGCCAAATACGGCCTGCTCGGGGACGAGGCATTTTTCACCTGGCTGGAAAAGAACCACGGCGACGTCTTTGCCGGAGGGGCGGCGCGCGAGCATGCGATCGCCACCTCCTGCCGCGCCAAGGCCGCGGTCGTGGCGCGCGACGAGCGCGAGACCGGCGAACGCGCGCTGCTCAATCTCGGCCATACCTTCGGACATGCCCTGGAGGCCGCGACCGGATTCTCCGACCGCCTCTTCCATGGTGAGGGCGTGGCCGTCGGCATGGTGCTGGCTGCGGAATTCTCCGCGCAACTCGGCAAGATTTCGCAGGACGATGCCGCGCGCATCAGGCATCACCTCGCCACGGTCGGCCTGCCGACGAAATTGCAGGATATCGCGGGCTTCGCACAGGAGGGGCTTGCGGATGCCGACACCTTGATGGCGCTGATGGCGCAGGACAAGAAGGTCAAGCGCGGCAAGCTCACCTTCATCTTGCTGGAAACGATCGGGCGCGCGGTGATCGCGCCCGATGTCGCGCCGGCGCCGGTGCGCGATTTCCTGAAGCAGAAACTGGCGGGATGAGTGCGATAAAGGCAGTACGACATGTTCCGCAGCCATCGCGCGGGACGACTGGAATCGCGAGGCAACCATGAGCTCGGTCGCGATCAATCTGACCCTTGCGTTTTTTCTGCTTGCGGCGAACGCGTTCTATGTCGCGGCCGAATTCGCGCTGG
>JAHCKB010000085.1 GCA_026125985.1 Bradyrhizobium sp. | reverse complement strand
CGCCGGCAAGGCTCAGGCTGCGGCTTTCGCCGGCCTGGGCGGAAACGGAGGTCAGCAGCAGGGCGGAAATCAGGATCAGTTTGCGCATCGGAAGTCTCCCTTGTTTGATGGCATGGAGACTAGAACAGCCGTCCGGCCTATTATGTGACTGGCCTCACGCAAACTCCTAAGGACCTCCCAATGACAAAAGGCGCCCTCGCCATCCTCGTCCATGGCGGGACGGAAAACTGGTCGCCTGTCCGCTGGAAGGCCCGGTTCGACGAGGTCTGCCACGATCGCCGCGTACTGCTGCTTCCCTCGACCGGCTTCGATCCGGCCGAGGTGCACTATGCCGCGGTGTGGAAACCGAAGCCGGGCGAGCTTGCAGGCTTTCCGAACCTGCGCGTGATCTTCAATCTCGGCGCCGGAGTCGATGCGCTGATGGCAGACAGGTCGCTGCCCAATGTGCCGCTGGTGCGCGTGGCGGTGGCCGACCTCACCGACCGCATGGCCGAATATGTCGTGCTGCATGTGCTGATGCACCACCGGCAGGAGCCCTACTTGCGCGAATCGCAACGGGCGAAACGGTGGGCACCGAAATTCCAGCATGCCGCGAGCGCAGTGTCGGTCGGCATCATGGGGCTTGGCACGCTCGGGGCCAATGCCGCCGACATTCTCCGGCGGCTGGGATTTCGCGTGTCGGGCTGGAGCCGATCGCCGAAAAAGATCGACGGCGTCACCTGCTTTCACGGCCCTGACGGTTTCGATGCGTTCCTGCGCCAAACCGACATTCTGGTCTGCCTGTTACCGCTGACCGAAGACACGCGGCACATCCTCAATCGCGCCGTGTTCGCGAAGCTGAACCGCACGGGCCCGCTCGGCGTGCCCGTGCTGATCAACGCCGGCCGCGGCGGCTTGCAGCACGAGGCCGACATTCTGGCGTGCCTCGACGACGGCACGCTGGGCGGCGCCTCGCTCGACGTGTTCGAGACCGAACCGCTGCCGGCGGACAGCCGCTTCTGGACCCATGAAAAAGTGGTGCTGACGCCGCACAACGCGGCCGACACCGATCCCGACGAGATTTCGAAATATGTCGCGCGGCAGATCGAACGATTCGAGGCCGGCGGCGCTCTGGAGAACGTGGTGGATCGCGGGCGGGGATACTAGAGCATTTCCGGTTCTGATTGAATCAGAACCGGAACTCTAGATTCTTGATTTGACGCGTTTTCTTCACGCGAACCGGTTTCCACCCTCGCTTGAAAACGCTCTAGCGGCGCATGGCGCCGAAGGCCAGCGGCGAAGCGCCCGGCGGCAATTGCGAATTGATGTCGCTGTCGACCAGCCCGCTGGACTGCTGCTGGGTGAAGCTCGCCCCGAACGAGAGGCTGAGATTCGACGTCGGCCGGAATTCGATGCCGGCATTGGCGCTGAAGGCACCGGGCACCGAGGCGGACCTGTCGAAGGCCGCAAACGCGCCGCTGGCGCTGCTGCCAAGGCCGGTATTGTATTTCAGCGTATCGAGGCCGGCAAAAACCGAGACCGGCGAGTTCTTGAAGTTGTAGCCGAACTGTACACCCTCGGTCGAAAGCGAGCTGAAATTGCCGAATGCAGCAGCGCGGTTGAATCCGCTCATGGCGAAGTCGTTGCGCGTGCCGGTGACGAACCAGCCTTGCGGGCGATTGGCGCGCAAGCCTTGCCCATCGCTGCCGTCGAGGCCGTAGGTTCCAGCGTCAGCAAACCCGAACCACGAACTCGGCAACCAATATTGCACCGGGGCGGCCTGCGCATGGGCGGCTCGTCCGCCGAAGCAGAGCACCACCAATGCGACTGCAAAACCTGTTCTGCTTGCAAAGGAAAACATCGGTGGCAGTCTACGCTGTGGACGCCGGAAACGCCAGCGCACCGCCGCCGGCCTCACGCAAACTTAATTTTGCCGCGTTACGCCTCGAATCACTGGCGCTGCAATACCGCACTATCCACGTTCTCGAGCTATTTCGCTTCTGCCCCGCAGATCACGTCGAGCGCGCCCTTGACGATGGCATCGAGTTCCGCCCGCGGCACCTGCGCACGGGCGCGGACCGCAATGCTGTGCAGGGTGGCGGAAGCAAGCTGCGCCAGCACCTGCGGATCGGCTGAAGGCGGCAGTTCCCCGCGCTCGCTTGCACGGCTGAAGATGCGCGCAAAGAAGCGGTCGGTCTCGGCAAGACCGGTGACGACAAGTTCGCGAATGACCGGATCGAAGACCGCCTCCGACGTCGCGGTCATGACCGTGAAGCAACCGCGGGCGCCGTCCTTGCCCGACAGATACATGTCGAGCGCGACGGTGAAGATGTTCTCCAGCCATTTGCGCAGCGCCAGTTCAGCCGCAAACGCCTCGCTCATGCGCTGGCGCATGCGATCGCGATATCCCTGGTAGGACCGGATATAGAGTTCGCGCTTGTCGCCGAAAGCGGCATAGAGGCTCGGCCGGTTCATGCCCGTCGCCGTCGACAGATCGTCGAGCGACGTTGCGGCAAATCCCTCCTTCCAGAACACGTCGAGCGCGCGCGCCAGCGCCACCTCCGGCTCATAGGCGCGCGGGCGGCCGCGGCGCTTGGGTGCATCCGGGCTCGCCAGCGGCCGTACTGCCCGGACTTTCTTCGCTGGCTTCGCGCGCGTCCCGGCGCGATCTCCTTTTTGTACCATCTTGCAAAATAATCCTTGACGCCGCGCAATTTATGCGGAACGGTACATAAATCAAGCTTGATCCTCGCCCATTTCGAAACCGCCCACCAGACCAGAGGGAGATTCCACCCATGGACCTTTATTTCTCGCCGCTCGCCTGCTCGATGGCAACACGGATCGCGCTGTACGAGGCCGGACAAACGGCCAGTTTCATTGAGGTCGATCCCAGGACCAAAAAGGTGCTGAAGGACAATTCCGACTTCTACGCCATCAACGCGCTCGGACTCGTGCCGACCGTACGCACCGATGACGGCGTCATCCTGACCGAGAACGCCGCGATCCTGCAGCACGTCGCCGAGCGGCTGCCCAATTCGGGCATCGGCGCCAGGGAGGGCATGGAGCGCAGCAAGCTGCAGCAATGGCTCTGCTTCATCGGCACCGAACTGCACAAAGGCCTGTTCACGCCGCTGCTCGGCAAGAACGTGCCGGCCGAAGTGAAGTCCTATGTGCTGGAGAAATATCTCTCCCGGCTCGACCATCTCGACAGGCACCTCGCGGGCCGCGAGTTCGTGCTCGATCATTTCACCGTGGCGGATGCGTATCTGACCACCGTGCTGAACTGGAGCATCGCCACCCCGATGATCGACTTCTCGAAATATCCGGCGGTGAAGGATTATCTCGAGCGGATGAAGAAGCGTCCGGCGGTGGCGAAGGCGCTTGCAGAGGAATTCGAGCTCTACAAGGCCGAGATGGCACGCCACAAGGCGGCGGCATAAAGCGGCGGCCCGTCAATCCGGCGGAGCGAGCAACCGCTCGCTCACGTCGGAAAGCGCGCGCCGGAAAATCGCGGGATCGTCCAGCGCGCGCGCCAGCACCAGTGCGCCCTGGATGGTGAGCAGCGCGTCGGTCGAGCGCTGCCGCGCCGCGCGCGCGCCAAGGCCGGAGCGGGAAAGCAGCCTGGACAGCGCGTCGTTCCACCGCTTGAAATAGTCATGCACCTGGACGGCGAACATGTCGCGCGAGGCGCCGAGCGCAATGACGCCGACCAGGCACACCCGACGGCCGGAGCGGAAGTAGCGATCGACACCTTCGATCATCGCCGCAACGGCGGCCTCGGGATCGCCGGACGAACGCAGCGGCGCGAAGATGTTGACCTCGAACCAGCCGTCGATCTCGGCCAGCACCTCGGTGGCCATTTGCTGCTTGCCGTCAGGGAAGAAGTGATAAAGGCTTCCCTTGCCGAGTCCGGTCGCCTCGCTGATCAGAGACAGTGTCGCACCTTCGTACCCGTGCGCACGAAACACTTCGCCCAGCAGCGGCAGCAGTTCGGCGCGACCGGAGACGGGCTTTGCCATCCGCGTCAGAAGGGATTCTCGCTCAATCCGCCGTCGTCGGCCGGGCGCGGTCCCGGCGCCATCCAGCGGAAGCGGCGATCCTTTTCGGCGATCTCGACATCGTTGATGCTGGCCTCGCGCCGGCGCATCAGGCCGTGCTCGTCGAACTCCCATTGCTCGTTGCCATAGGAGCGGTGCCACCGGCCATCGGCGTCGTGCCACTCATACTGGAAGCGCACGGCAATGCGGTTGTTGTCGAAGGCCCAGAGGTCCTTGATCAGGCGATAGTCGAATTCCTTCTCCCATTTGCGAGTGAGGAAAGCCCTGATCGCCTCGCGTCCCCGGAAGAATTCCGAGCGATTGCGCCACACGCTGTCCTCCGTATAGGCGAGCGCCACCCGTTCGGGATCGCGCGAATTCCAGGCGTCCTCGGCCATGCGGGCCTTCTGGGCGGCGGTCTCTCGGGTAAAGGGCGGCAGCGGCGGACGCGACATGGCGAAGTCTCCAGGCGACGAGGCCGCGGAGACTGTACCGATCGGTACAGAGAGTCAAGGACCGTCCGGGAGGTCCGCCTTCATCAGAACGCGCAAGCTCTTGGGGATCGGCTGCGCCTTGCCGTCGCAGATGAAGGCAACGCGCACCTCGGCCTTCGCCAGCACGTCATCAGCCCGGCGCACTTCCTGCGCGAGCGTGATGGAGGCGCCCTTCACTGCCACGGGCCAGGTGACGATCTCGAGCACGTCGTCCATCCGCGCGGGCTTGAGGAAGTCGAGATGCATCGAGCGCACCACGAAGGCGAAGCCGGGCGTCTCCGCCTGCGCCTGCTCGAACAATGCGTGCTGGGATGCGCCCATCAGCCGCAGATGATTGGTACGCCCGCGCTCCATGAAGCGCAGGTAGTTTGCGTGATAGACAATGCCGGAAAACTCTGGCTTGCCAACATCGCAACACAGCGGCTTGATTCCATTGGGGCGCTGGAGGGCTATAGCGTGAACAAGCGTAGATTCTCTACGCTCCTTCCATAGCGAGCCGTAGCGCCTTCGGGATCCGTTGCGCCCTTCCGCCTGAGATAAATGCTACCCGCACGCGGGCCGCGACCAAAAGATCGTCTCCGCGTCGACATTCCTGCAGCAGGGTAATCGATGCGCCCTTGACCTCTGCGGGGATTGTGATGACATCAAGCAAGTCGTCCAAGGCCGCTGGTTTTAGGAAATCGATTGTCATTGAACGGACAACGAAGGCGAAGCTTGGCGCATCGTCGTGCGCTTCTTTGAGTAGCTCCCGCTGATTGGTCCCGAGCAGACGCAGGTAATTCGTTCTTCCCCGTTCCATGAAGCGCAAGAAATTGGCGTGATAAACAATCTGGCCGGCGTCCGTATCTTCGAAATAGACGCGGACCTGCATATGATGGCGACCGTCGCGAATTTCTCCGTCAAGAGATGTTGTCACAGAAATATCCACTTGTTGTATATCGGGAACTAATTGACTCGGATCATTATTCTGGCTCGCGGTTGGCCAGTCGACGTCACATGAAGAAACGAAATTGATAGGGAGCGGAGCCCAATCCGTCCATTCGTTTGACAACGCGCGCGAGCGTTTTTGCGTATGCCATGGTCACCGGCAGCATGTCGTACAGTGCGTCGTTGTTCCAATCCATCTTCGCGAGCGCGAGAGCTGACCGGGCGGTTTCGTTCCACGAGCCGTGCCCTGCATGACGGACCAGTCGAATCGGACGAGGCGTGCTGCGGCCGCCTTGGTAATACGAGCGCTCCGCGACGCCTTTTACATCGCCATGCATCCACAGCAGACACTCGCGGTCTCCGAGCGGGATCAGGGTACCACGATCGACCGGATAACCCGTTGGCTTCCCTTTGCCGCTTTGGCGGTCGCGATCGATGCGAACACCTCTCCAGCCGACGTCCTCCACGACCTGCACGAGATCGACCGCTTCGCACAGATGCAGCGCTTCCATGCAGCCGTCGATCTCGTCCTTCTTGAATTCTGTCGTCTTGTGTACCGTCACTCTCCGGGGAGAGCGACCCGAGTGCCGACGTCGGTAGAGATCTAGCGATCGGCCCATCACGCGGAACATCTCCGTCCGGGACATGAACGGATTGTCCCGCTGGACATCGATTTCATGGGCATCGTAGGCGACGAACTCAAGACCCGCCCCTTCCGCATCGAACACTTGGCTACAGCAGGTGACAAAGCGTGGCCGGTCTGACTCGGTCGGACGCAGCGCATAAGAGAGACCGATGTAGGCGGCCTCAGGATCCGAATCTGCGAGTTTCCAGGGAATGCCGCCAGCCTTCGCGTAAATCGCTAGGCCGATCCGCCACATGACGCTCGCACGGTCCGGATAGGCGAGCGCGCGGTCTTCACGGACGAGTTGGATTGGAATGCGTCGCGCTGCGGTAGCGGCCTTCAGGTGGTCATGGAGATCGAAGTCGTCGCCGTCTGCTCCCGTGAACCCGGCTGCCCAGCTTTGCGGGATGTAGATGAAGACAATGTCGAACGCGTCGCGGCGAGCCTCCAACGATCGGATCGCGCGAAGCAAGCGGTCCGCCAGCACGACATGGGGGGTGACTGAGTCCTTCATTTCGCCATCGAGCCGGTCGTCCAGCTCTATATGGCAATCCTTGACCGCGCCCCGCATGTCGAGATTGAACGCTTTGCGGAAACCGGGCCAGGGAGGCAGGTAGTCCTTGCGCTCCGTCGGCTTGTACTGGAACGCCAGTTCCTTCATGAAGCCGTAGAGTCGGTTTCCCTGCCGTGCCGGTGCGATCGTCGCGATCCGGATGGGATCCGGAACAAGACCGGATGAATAGGGCCCGAACCGCAGCAGTCCACGCAAAGGATGGAGATCCACGTCCGACGCGCGGTCTGGATGAAACGCGAGCTTGGCTTCGGGAAAAAACAAATGAGGCGATATCTCGCTGCTCATGCTCGGGCTCTCCCCGAGAAAGCTGTGACATCGCCCAGCCTGAAGGCCGCATTCACACCAGTGCTGATTCCAAGCGCCGGAAGGTCGCGCTGCGGGGACGCGAACAGCATCGACCAAAACTCGAGCAAGGCATTGAGCGCAGGATTGTAGCGTCTCACAATCCGTTCGCGCGCGAAATCGGTGGCGGCGGCCCTGTTCTCCCTTGTAAGTCCTTCGAATACGGTGCGCGGCTCGAGCAGAAGCCAAAGCCGCTCATCCACCCAATCCAGCCTGATCCCCACGCCTTCTTTCCATTTTAGTTCGGGTTGCTTCGGCACCAATCCACCTAGACTTCCGGTCAGCTTCCTCAGCGGCGCCCATTTTTCGTCATCAACGGAGGTCGGCGTCAACAGGTCGGCGCCTCTGCGACGGGCAGCGATCATCCGATGTTCGCGGGTGAGAGCTCGGGTCAGTGCTTCGCGGAGAAGGCCCCGTTCGTGACTATCGTAACGCAGCCGCCGGGTTTCAATTGAATGCAGATCGAAGCTTTCGATCTCATATGCGGAAAGGACTGCTCTGATATCGGCGTCAGCACCGAAGGCCAGCACGCCTGCTTTCGAACGGGTGCCAATGACCGGCAGGCCCGACGCTTCGATTGCCGACTTGATTTCCGCCACGCCGCCGGCGTCGCAGACGGCGCGGCGGCACACGCTCGGCATCCCTGTCAGTTCGAGCGCGTTGAGACGGACGACCGGGTAGCCCCGATTCCCGGTCGGGCGCGGGGCTGGGGACCAAACCCGCCGTTCGGTTGCGATCTCATCCAACACTGTCGTGTCTAGGTCCGGCACGAGCCGCATAAGATCGCGCAACGTTTCATCGAAGTTCTCTATCGGCACGAGACCGCAGTCGATTTCCTTACGTGCGGCGGCGGCAAGAAGCCGTTGGACGCGCAGCAAGGGCGGATCCTCGCCGCGATGGAGCCAGAAGAGACCGGCGGGAAAGGAGGCATCACGTTCTAGCGCCGCTTCGAGCGTGTCCATGACCGACTCATCGCGACCGCTGTAGCCGGCCACGACAAGTCCCCACCGGCTGCAGCTATCGATCAGCAGGGTTCTGAGTTTCGCATCCTGTTCGCGCAGCTCATCTCCGGTATTCTTGAGCCGGCGCGATCGGAAGTCGCCATGAAGCTTGACCTCGACGGGCCAGCGCCCTTCGTCGATGGCGTTCCGTCCGAGACTGCCGGTCTCTATCGCCACAGTGGTCAACTGGCCGGTCCCGCCATAAACCTTCGCGCAGCCGTCGGCGACTAGAGGGTCGAAGTTGCTGGTCCAGACTAAACGACAACGCGCACCTTTCATCAGTGTCGCCAACGCAATGTGCCCGTAGGAGGGCTTCGCGCCGCTGATCTTTGCAGCGATGTACGTGCGACGGTCTGCCTCGCTTGGATAGACGGACTCGAAGAGCGCCGCGTACTCGTCGGGCGAACCGAGCGCGGGTAAGCTGCCAAGGTCGTTGATGAACGATTGCAGTTCACGTCGGACGGCCGGATTGGCGAGGTCGGCGACCTGTTTCGGAGAAACGCGGCGCTGGCTGACGTAAAGTTGCTGCTTGAATTCCCAAATCATGTCCCACGCCGTCGGAATGCCGGCGGCCGCCGAAGCGCCAGCCCCGAGCAGCCACATGAGATTTCCGCCGCGCTGCGAGAAGCGACGCGCAAAATCGTCCGTAGCTACGGTGGGATAGATCGAATCGATTATCACGCGAACATTCTAGTTTCACGAACTCGCGGATGCACTGAATCTCGCCTCCCGCTGGGTTGTCGGACCGTACGTGCGGCACTTATGCTGCGCCGCAATAAGCCCCAATTGACGACGTGCCCTCTGAACCCCGAGTTGCCTGAGGGCTGCGTCAGATCGTAAAGCTCTGGCCTGCCAATCGACGGCTGGCCGATTCGGCTTGGCGACGGATAAGTCACGCATGACAATCGAGGACGTCGTTTCCCGGATCGAAAAACTGAACAGCGGCTTGGCGACCTTTTGGGCAGCAAGCAACGGCTGGGCGCCTGTTGAAGCCGCGGGCCTGCTGACCAAGAGCCGCCTCGACTGGCAGGCGTCGCTGTCAAAGACATTGCGTTTGTGGCTACGTGAACCCTCCACTGCGCTGTCGGACGGAGAACTCATTCTCGCCTAGTCGAACCTCGGCAGTCTGCTCGAAGGAACGCTAAAACTCCTCCTGTCGGTGTTTTACATGGACTACAAAGCCGACCTGGACGTGCTCAAGAAGGCAAATGCGTTCGATCACAAAAAGCAAAAGGCTTTCAGTCCTGACGGACTTACGCTCCAGCCTCTGAAGATCTTCGTGAAAGAGCATGACCTCATCGGCGCTGACGGGAATGCCCTCGTTGATCTGGTGCAGGAGCGGCGCAACACCATTCACGCCTTCAAAGACAAGCCCCTGGGTGATGGCGCCGAACTCCAACTGGCTATGCGGGGCTATCTTGTGCTCCTACGGCGTGTCAACGAAAGGCTTCCCTACCCGGACAACGTGTACGCACCGCGCGAAATCTAACCATTTCACGAGCCGCGAAACACCTATTTGTAGTCGAAGTCGTTTGGCCCGATCGCGACCCAGACGAAATCATCGTCGTCGAACGAGAACTCAGCAACCGATGTCGGCTTGCCGTGCTTGTCGACGGTCAGGGTCATACTAAAATTGGCTTCTACATCTATGTTCTTCTCGCCTTCCACCGTGTGGTGCGGCAGCAGTACCTTGTCTTCGCTGTCGTAAGTGGCGGTGTCCCAATCGGGATGGTGGTAGGAGACTTTGACGTCCATCTCGATGCGCCCGACGACGAGAATCTCCTTGCCTGGGCCGATCGTCCGAAATGTCCTGAAGTCGAGAAAGTTCACATTTTCCACGTCCGCTTCGTCGATTTCTGCATCGTCAACATCGCTGACCTGCAATCCCCACTGATTGAGTTCTTCATGAACGACCCCGACGATCGCATCGCGATTGTCATCCACAAAATCGTTGACGTCCGGGGCCGCTTCGATTGTCAGCCCGAGCTTGGCGAAGAGATCCGCGATCGATCTCAGCCCGGTGATATGCTCAGCGTTCTTGATGACCGCCGCAAAGTCCTTGTCGTCCGAGACGATCGTCAGCGGATCGCTTTTCGTGACAGTCGCTTTTAGGGCTTCGAAGATGAAGGCATCTGGAAATTGATCCTTCTTGGCGTCGTCGCCAAACAGGCCGGTCCTGCGCGCGTATGCGTCGAATACGACGGACGGCTTCACACTATCGATCGAAAGCGTCTCCGCTCGCAGCGAGCTGAACATCTGCTCCACCGCAGCATGATACTTCTCGATCAGTCTTTGCTGCAGTTCAACCGGAGAAATCTCCGGGAGTTTAACGGCGAGAATCTCATCAGCCAGGTCGCGGACTCGTCTCCTGGTCAGGTCGCCGATGACCTCGAAATCGTTAGCCCCATGGTTTTTTGCGATCTCTATTTTTGTAAGATCGGTCGTGACAACCTTGATATAGCCGGCGTCTACCAGATCAGCGACCCGCGGGATCAGCGGACCGCCGGGCGGCTTGCCGGCCCGGATCACGACGTTCGCATCAAGGAAAACCCGGCGGGGGCGATCAGCGGCCATTTCAGAAATCCTCGCGAGAACAGCTCTCGCATGTTTGATTCGCGTCGCGGATAAGAATCCGTATCGCCGGTTGTCTCACGCGATCCCAGACGCCTTATTCCAACTTCTCCGCCGGAAGGTTGGCGCTCGCCACCATCTGATCATAGAGCCGACGCTTCAAACGCAACTCCCGAAGGTCCGCTGCCACAGCTTCAGCGAATTTCTTGATCGCCACTGACGCCTCGTCAATTCGGGTCGGCAGATATTCCCGCGCTTTGGTCTCGGCTGCGTCAATCTTCGCCCGGTCGTCGTCGGAGAAATCGTACTCCGGATCGTCAGCGTAGACAGACCCATTGTAGTCTGACATGCACTTGGTGAGCCGCCCGAGAATGTCGATGAGGTTTTGACGGGCGGCTGTTATCTCCGCAGGCCCGAAGTTTCTGTCCTGCCGCCGAATTAAACGGCCGCGGGTGCTGTCGACCGTTTGGTTCATATCCCATACCCAGTGAGGAAGCACCCCATGGTCATCCTCACGTTCATAATAGCCACGCGCCAGGTCTTCGGACAGTTTTTCCAGCGCGGCCAATTCTGGCTTGAGCCAGTTCTCCAGCCGTTTTTCACGATCTGCGTGAACCTGTTGCAAAGCGACAGCGGTCTGCACCGAGGACAGCTTGAGCTGCTTCAGAACAGGCTGGACGCTAAGCCAAGCAACGAAAATCGCGCCAAACATGGCGATCAACGTCTGGTAGCGGGAAAACCACCATTCGAGACAACCACATTGAGCATCCTTGATCTGCTCGCAACCACCATTGAAGGTGGCGCCATAGGCAAACCCCAATACAAGCGCCAGGGTGGCAGCGGCTGCGACAAGGGCGAGCGTATTCCGATGATCCGCCATTCGGGCACCAATCGTTATGCGACCACGATGGCGTGCGTCATTTCTTCGCTACCCTGCTTTGATTTTCAAAGAAAAACGGAAAGAAACTGCGCTGCTGTTTCAAGCGCAGGATGTCGCTGGTCTTGATCATGTTGGCTTTGCGGCGCTCCCCGCCGCCTTGTTCGGTGATAACCTCGAGGTCCGGATTCTCGATGATCGCTGAGTTGATGTCGTGCATGTGAGCCGGGGTCGCGTTGTAGATGCTGGCGTAAAACTCACCGACCGGAATTGCATCGCCGTAATTTGTGATGAACCGCGGAATATCATCGTGAAGCTGCTTTTTTGCTTCCGCCCTTCCCGCCGCATCGAACATGTAGAGCATGCTGTCGGCTTCACTCGGGTCGTAAGACAGCATGTGCAAACCGGACCGGCCAAAATGTGCCTGGGCGCTGCTGTTTTGATGCAGGATATTGTTGTATTCCTGACGCGCACGAACCGAATTTGCGAAGTGGATAAGCCAATAACGCCATCCGTCCGGATTGTGGATGGAAAATGGACTGACGTAGTTCGCGCAGCGCCGAAACGACTCGAACACGATGCGTTCCGCTGCGCCAAGCCAAGCGTCCTTGGTCATCAAACCATCGAGTTGCGATAGATCATCCGGACTGACGCCAAACGGCGCAAGCTGCCTGGCCAGCGCGCCCCGGTCCGTCTGATGCAGGAACGTCAGCAACGTCTGGATGCCGAATGTGTAGAAGATTTCAACCGACGTGAACGACGCGACGATGTCGCCGATCGTGTTGATTTCGACGCTGCCTGTTCCGCATTGATCCAGATTGAAGAGGACGTTGTGATAGCTGCCGCGCTCGAGCAGTTGCTTCACCTCGGGATAGAGTTCGTCGAACTTCTCATTCCGATACTCGACGCGAAGGTGAAGCTTCGGCACGTTCTCCTTGATTTCGGCGATGAGCGAAGCGGCATTCGTTTTCAGCAGCTCGACAGTCTCTTTGTCGAAGTCGTTCAGGATGAGCAGGCATTCGATGTCGAGCGGCGACATCCCCTCGGCCTGACGCTTGATGTTGAATTGCTCCGTCGCGACACGAAGCTCGTTTATAAAGATCAGCGGAGACCCGGGACTGCCGCACTTGTATTGGCCGCCGCCTGCAAAACCATCGACAATGGCAAGACGAAACCGGGACTGTTGAGGAAGCTGGCAGCGCACGGTCAGATATCGCGCGACGTATTCGGCGATGACCTTGTGCTTGCGTCTTGAGTGCTCCTCAAGAACCGCGCCTGCGACCCATGAATACGGCTTTTTCGACATTCGCCTCCGAATGAATCCTGCTATCCAGAGGCGTCATTCTCAGAGCGCGAGCGAAGCCTTCGGCATTTCGTCCCAGACCTGATCGCGATATACGCGCCCATTGGCCTTTTTGGAACGACGCTTGTTGTCTTTCCCCCATGTCCCCCACTGCTTAAAGAAGAACGCGGTGTTGTGCATCGCACACTGATCGAAGATTTCATCGATCCAATCTTCACGGATCGGGCGAGCCGATCTTCCGCTTTCTCCGCCGACGATGGCCCAATGGATGTCGCGAAGATCGACTGACCCTACCGGACCGATCAGCGGCTCAAATGAGATGAAACGGATTGCAGCCGGGATGGTGCGCAAATGATCGATGCGACCCGCGACGTTGGCGCTCTCGACACTGGTGCCGAGCCATACGTTCGGCAGAACTTCGCCGATCTTGGAGCGAACCAGCGCCCCCATCCGCTCCGGACGCTTGGTAAGGATCTGATAGTGATGGTGGGGCGTGGCACGCATGACGGCCCAGACTCTCAGGATGAAGGCGTCCGTCACCCGATCATGAAACAGGTCAGACATCGAGTTAACGAAGATTTTTCGCGGCTTCTTCCAGCGCAGCGGAATGTCCAAGGCGGCCTTGTCTTCACGGACCACGCCGTTCCAAACGGTTCGTTTTCCGCTGCGTCGCGTGAGTCCTTTATATTTCGGAACATTCATCGCCTGAAGTCGTCTCGCCATTTCCATGGCATAGCAATTCGTGCAGCCCGCGCTGACGATGGAGCAGCCAGCAACTGGATTCCAGGTGGCGTCAGTCCATTCAATTTGCGTCTCGGCCATGACCGTTCCCACATCGTGCTGTCGATGACGTCGATTGTCGATCACAGTCAATACCAGCTTAACCGTTAATACCGGGTTGGAGGGTGCCGGTCACGGACGGCTATCAGGGATCGTGCGTCACGGGTCGCCATCATGCGCCGCAATCGCCTGAACCACGGCCATGTCGAGCCGTTCCGATTCCGACATAGAATCGGCCTCTGCCGCTTCTGACATTTCAAGTTCCTGATTGACGTTGCTCAGCCGATGTTCTTCTTTTGTCCTCATGAATCGCGGATTTACCGTCCTAGCGGGTCGAGCGGTTTTTCAATGCCACATCTATCTTAGCGTCGTGTCGTGCGTTTCTCTTTGGTGAAGCCCTTATCAGTGGCCATGAAGCGCTGGAGCATAGGCGCGATCAGCTTGCCCGGATCGGGAGGCATCGCTTGGCCCGAGGTCTGGGCAAGAATCTCGGCGTAGGCGACAAGATCGCGATGAACGGCAGCCGGCAACTCGACCGTGAGCTTGACCGGCTTGTCGTCAAGGAGAGCCGAGAGCCTGAGCTTGGTCATGACGGCTCCTTCGCGGCCCCATAGGGCTGCAATATTAGGTCGCGATTGACGATCACACGGACGGGGAAGCCCGGTCGGATCGTGAGCGTCGGCTGAATGTTGAGCTGGCGTCGGATGAGCTGACGGCCGACATCGGACGCCGTGTCCTGGCTGCTCTGGCGGATCGCCCGCGCGATCTCGTTTTCGTTGTTGCTCGATCCGAGCTCGGTGCCGACGCCGAGCAAGGTCGAGAGGATCGCCGCCTTGAAAAGCTGACCCCAATGATAATCGACGTCGTCCTCGAGCCCGGAATAGCCTTCGGCGTCGGCGCCCGGTTGCCTTTCCAGAACGATCGACGTGCCGTTGGGCATGATGATGCGATTCCAGACGAGCAGCACGCGCGACTGCCCGAATGCGACCTGGCTGTCGTACTGGCCGATCAGCCGCGCGCCTTGCGGGATGAGGAGCTGCTTGCCGGTCGGGGTGTCGTAAACCTGCTCCGTCACCTGCGCGGTGATCGTTCCGGGCAGGTCGGATTTGATGCCGGTAATTAGCGCTGCCGGAATGACGGTGCCGGCTTGCACGACATAGGGCGACACCTTCTCCTGCACGCGATCGGGCGTGACGGTGCGCCGATCGACGGCCGCGTTGACGAAGGCGAGCTTGCGATCCTGCATGTTTTGCGCCGCGCCCGGATCGAGCGGAGGCGTTTCGGTCGGCAGCGTGAGGCCAGTGGCCGGATCGACACGGCCAACGGCGGGCGCTGTCGCAGGCGCCTGCACGCCGCGGCTGTCGGTGAACACCTTGGCGACGCGCGCAGCTTCGAT
>JAHCKB010000084.1 GCA_026125985.1 Bradyrhizobium sp. | reverse complement strand
GGCCGGTGCTGCATCAAGGTTCGGGCTTATAGAATCTTTCTAGAAGCGCCGCCACACTGACTATCGTGCCGCAGCATTGCGCACCAACAAATTACGCTGCGGTACCCCAAGAAAAACATTGGGCAATGAGAGGGCTGTGAAGGGCAAAATGCGGCTCTCGGGACGTGGCTTGAAATGTGTTCGGGGCGGCCGGGAGGTGTTCTCCGGCCTCGATTTCGAGAGTGTCTCGGGCGAGGCGCTGGCGGTGGTCGGACGCAACGGCTCCGGCAAGACCTCGCTGCTGCGGCTGATCGCGGGGCTGCTGCATCCCGAAGGCGGGTCGATCGACCTTTCCGGCGGCGATACCGAACTGACCCTGCCCGAACAGGCGCATTACCTCGGTCATCGCGACGCCCTCAAACCGGCATTGTCGGTGATGGAAAATCTTGCCTTCTGGCGCGACTTCCTGGGCGGCGAGGCCGGCGATGCGGCTGCCGGCATCGCCCGCGTCGGCCTCAGTCATGCCGCCGACCTGCCGGCCGCCTTCCTCTCCGCCGGCCAGCGCCGCCGCCTCTCGATCGCGCGGTTGCTGTCGGTCAGGCGGCCGATCTGGCTGCTGGACGAGCCGACCACGGCGCTCGACGTGGCCGGGCAGGCGGTGTTTGCCGGCCTGATGCGCGAGCATCTTGCTGGCGGCGGGATGATCATTGCCGCCACGCATGCTCCGCTCGGCATCGAGGCAAGGGAATTGCGGATCGGGGGCGCAACATGACAGCGCTCGGCGCGCTCATCCGCCGCGACATTCGCATTGCGCTGCGCGTCGGCGGCGGGGCGCTGATCGGCGTGCTGTTCTTTCTCACTGTCGTGGTGCTGATGCCGTTTGCGATCGGGCCCGATCTGCCGCTGCTGAAGCGGCTCGGACCCGCGATCCTCTGGCTCGGCGCGCTGCTTGCCAGCCTGCTCACACTCGACCGTCTGTTTACCGCCGACCACGACGACGGATCGCTGGATCTCATTGTGATGAGCCGGACGCCGCTGGAACTGGCCTGCGGCGCCAAGGCGCTGGCGCACTGGCTGGCCGCCGGCCTGCCGCTGATCGTGGCAACGCCCGTACTCGGTCTGCTGCTCAACCTCGATGCCGAGGCAACCGTGGCGGTGGCGCTGACGCTGCTGGTCGGCACGCCGGCCCTCACCTTTACCGGCATGATCGGCGCGGCGCTGGCGGTGACGCTGCACCGGGGCGGACTGCTGCTGGCCGTGCTGGTGCTGCCGCTGTCGGTCCCGGTGCTGATTTTCGGCGTGACGGCCTCGCAAGCGGTGATCGTAGGGCCGACGCCGTTTGGAACTCCGTTCTCGATCCTCTGCGCGATCTCGCTGGTGAGCCTTGTGGTCGGACCGTTTGCCGCAGCCGCCAGCCTCCGGCAGGGGCTCGACTGACTTGAGGCCGATCAACTTTAATCGAGCCGTTTCAGGCAGATTGCGCGCGGCTGCCGCGGCCTTTATCAGGGTACCATGACGCTGATCGACCTCGCCAATCCAACGCGCTTCCTGTCGCTGACGACGCGCGTCCTGCCGTGGCTGGCGGCGGTGACCGCGATCCTGCTCGCGGCCGGACTCTATCTGTCCGCATTGGCGCCTGACGATTATCAGCAGGGCGCCACCGTCAAGATCATGTTCATCCACGTACCGAATGCGTGGCTGTCGATGTTCGTTTGGGGCGTGATGAGCATTGCCGCGCTCGGCACGCTGGTCTGGCGTCATCCGCTGGCCGACGTGGCCGCGAAAGCCGCAGCTCCGATAGGCGCCGCCTTCACCTTTCTCGCGCTGGTCACAGGCTCGCTGTGGGGCCGGCCGATGTGGGGCACCTATTGGGAGTGGGATGCGCGGCTCACCTCGGTGCTGATCCTGTTCCTGATGTATCTCGGCCTGATCGCCTTGTGGCGCGCGGTCGACGATCCCTCGCGCGCGGCGCGCGCAGCCGCCGTGCTGACGCTGGTCGGCGCCATCAACCTGCCGATCATCAAGTTCTCGGTCGACTGGTGGAATACGCTGCACCAGGGCGCTTCCGTGATCCGCATGGGTGGCCCCACCATGGACCGATCCTTCCTGATTCCGCTGCTGGTGATGGCGGTGGCGTTCTCGCTGCTGTTCATCACGCTGCATCTGGCAGCGATGCGCAACGAAATCCTGCGCCGCCGCGTCCGCAGCCTGCAGATGATGCAGGCAAGTCGCGTCACGCTCGCAGGCGAAGCGAGCGCCGCATGACGATGGCGCTCGGCCCATACACGTCCTTCATCACCACATCCTACGCGCTGGTCGCCATCGTGGTGCTGCTCCTGATCGTCTGGATCGCGATGGACTATCGCACCCAGCAAGCGCGCCTGCGCGATCTCGAGGCGAGCGGCATCACGCGCCGCTCCGGCCGCGGCGCGACGGAAATCTGATGAGCACGCAGGCAAACGAGACCGCTCCGCAGACCCGGCGCTGGCTGGTGATGCTGCCCCTGATCGGGTTTGGCGTGCTCGCGGCATTCTTTCTGCTGCGGCTCTATGGCGGCGATCCCTCGAAAATTCCCTCGGCCCTGATCGGACGCCCCGTGCCGCAGACGACGCTGCCGGCGCTGGAAGGCCTGACGCGCGACGGCGACGCCGTCCCCGGCATAGACCCTTCGCTGTTCAAGGGCAAAGTCACCCTCGTCAATGTCTGGGCTTCCTGGTGCGTGCCTTGCCACGACGAGGCGCCGCTGCTCACCGAGCTTGCCAAGGACAAGCGCCTGCAGCTCGTCGGCATCAACTACAAGGACGTGGCGGAGAACGCGCGGCGTTTCCTCGGACGCTACGGCAATCCGTTCAGCGCGGTGGGTGCGGACGCCAACGGCCGCGCCTCGATCGAGTGGGGTGTCTATGGCGTGCCGGAGACATTCATTGTCGGGCGCAACGGCACCATTACCTACAAGCTGGTCGGCCCCATCACGCCGCAAAATATCGATCGCCTGCTGAAGGCGGAGATCGAGAAGGCGCTGAAAGCGGGATCCTGACTCCAGCCGCTTCGCATTTCCCTTGCGAACCTGAAACCGGACGCGACGGCATCCCGTATCTCGTCACCGTCCAGCAATGGACACCAGTGCGGTGGGTGGGGGTCGTCATTGCGCCGTCCAGAAGGCTGCGGTGACGGCCCTCACCCTGCTCATCCGGCGCCGCGCGGACCCCGCGAGCCTATCCCTTTCCGATATCGCCGGCCTCGGCTTCGCTCGCCTCCAGCGAGGCGGGCTCCAGATGATAGCGCTTGATCAGCGGCATCTGGGTGACCGCAAAGCCCATGGTCAGCGGAATCGCGCCGAACGCCTTGAACGCCACCCAGAAATCGGTGCTCTGCGTGCGCCAGATGATCTCGTTCAGAACAGCCATGGCAAGGAAGAACAGCGCCCAGCGCATGGTGAGGATACGCCAGCCCGCGGCGGTCAGGTTGAACATCTGGTCGAACATGATGGCGATGAAGGACCGGCCGAACAGGAGCCCGCCGCCGAGCACGGCCGCGAACAGGCTGTAGACGATGGTCGGCTTCATCTTGATGAAGGTCTCGTCATGCAGAACCAGCGTGAGCGTTCCGAACACCAGCACGATCACGCCGGTGACGATCGCCATGACGGGAATGTGCTTCGTCACGGTGTAGGACGCGATCATCGCCGCCACGATCGCCACCATGAACGCACCGGTCGCCGCAAACAGATTGAACTTGGCATTGACGAAGAAGAATACGACCAGCGGACCGAGCTCGGTCGCGAGCTTGAACAGCGGATGCGGCTGGGTCTTGTCCATCACGTAACCTCTATCGCCTTTCCTACGGCTCGATTCCCGCAATCGCCTTGGCAAAATCCCGCGCGGTGAACGGGGCGAGATCGTCGATGCCTTCGCCGACACCGATGAAATGCACCGGCAGCCTGTGCTTCTCCGCGAGCGCCACCAGGATGCCGCCGCGCGCCGTGCCGTCGAGCTTGGTCATCACAAGGCCCGTGACCCCCGCGGTACGATGAAACGCCTCGACCTGCGACAGCGCATTTTGTCCCACCGTCGCATCGAGCACGAGCAGCACCGCATGCGGCGCCGACGCATCGACCTTCCTGATGACGCGCACGACCTTTTCCAGCTCGTTCATCAGCTCGGACTTGTTCTGCAATCGGCCGGCGGTGTCGATCAGGAGCACGTCGATACCCTGCTCCTTCGCCGCACTCAGCGCGTTGAAGGCAAGGCTGGCGGAATCCGATCCCTGCTCGCCGGCAATGACCGGCACCTTGTTGCGCTCGCCCCAGACCTTGAGCTGCTCGATCGCCGCGGCGCGGAACGTATCGCCCGCCGCGAGCATCACCTTGCGACGCTCGGCGGAGAATTTCGAAGCGAGCTTGCCGATGGTGGTGGTCTTGCCCGAACCGTTGACGCCGACCACCAGGATGACGAACGGCTTCTTCGCGGCATCGATTTCCAGCGGCCTGGCCACAGGCGCCAGAACCTTCTCGACTTCGGTCGCGACCACGTTCTTCACTTCGTCGGCCGAGATCGCCTTGTCGTAGCGGCCCGAACCCACGGCATCGGCGATACGCACCGCGACCTCGGTGCCGAGATCGGCACGCAGCAGCACATCCTCGATGTCGTCGAGCATGGCGCGGTCGAGCTTGCGCTTGGAGACGAGGTCGGCGACCGCCGTGCCCAGCGAACTGGAGGTCCGCTTCAGGCCGCTGGACAGCCGCCGCCACCAGCTCAGCTTGGGTGTGTCTTCGGTTTCACTCATGAGACGGACGTGTTAGCCGTTTCGCCACGCAAACGAAAGCCTCGACACTTGCTCGATGTTCCACAATTGACCGCGGAAGAAATCCTGGCGCGCGTACTTCACCGCGATGGGCTGATGCTGGTCATCGACAAGCCGGCCGGGCTGCCGGTGCATCGCGGACCGAAGGGCGGCCCCAATCTCGAAGCCTCGTTCGACGCGTTGCGCTTCGGCCTGCCGCGGCCACCGGTGCTGGCCCATCGGCTGGACAGGGACACATCCGGCTGCCTCGTGCTCGGACGGCATCGCAAGGCCACCGCTTCGCTCGGCCTCCTGTTCAAGCACGGCAAGGTCGAGAAGACCTATTGGGCCGTGGTCGAGGGCGGGCCGGCGGAGGATGAAGGCACCATCGATATGCCGCTCGGGCGCAAGAATGCCGAGCGCGGCTGGTGGCAGAAGCCCGATCCCGAAGGGCAGAAGGCGGTCACAAACTGGAAGGTGCTCGGCCGCGGTGACGGCCTTGCCTGGCTCGCGATGGAACCGGTAACCGGCCGCACCCATCAACTTCGCGTGCATGCCTCCGCCATGGGCTGGCCGATCGTCGGCGACAACATCTATGGCAACGGTCCGCGCTTTGGCGAACCCCGGCTGCATCTGCATTCCCGCGCCATTGGCGTGCCGATTTCGCGGAACAAGGAGCCGGTACGCGTGGTGGCACCTGCACCGGAGCACATGCACGAGCGGCTCCGGGCCTGCGGCTGGAACGGGGAGTAGCCGGCTGGCGCCGCTTTCGACTGCGATGGTTTACGAAACGTTCAGGCCCATGCTGTAAAAAGAGGGTTGGCTTAGAACAAGCACCCAACCGCTCTGGATGAGCAATGCCACCCGCCGGGCAATCGATTGTCGTTGAAATCGAGGCTGCGATCGCCGGCGGCTCGACTGCAAAATGCATCGAGACCGCCCGACGCGTCACCGATCTTTTTCTCTTGTCCGCCGGTCACTTCGACGACGAGCAGATCGAGCTGTTCGACAATGTGCTTGAGCGGCTGGTCAAGACCATTGAGCTGCGTGCGATCGCCGACATCAGTGCGCGCATGGCGCTGGCCGAAATGAGCACGCAACTGGCGCCCATCGCCCAGGCGCCGCCTTCCGCTGTGCGGCAGCTCGCAAGAAACGACGAGATCAGCATCGCCGCACCCGTCCTGCAGGAATCCGCCCGTCTCGGCGACGACGATCTGGTTGACATCGCCAGGACCAAGAGCGAGCAGCACCTGCTGGCGGTCGCTGGTCGCTGGTGGCTGAAGGAAGTCGTCACCGATGCGCTGATTTTCCGCCGCTTCGCCAGCGTCAGCCGCCGCCTCGTTGGCAATCCCGGCGCGCGAATTTCCGCCGCCGGATTCGCCGTCATCGTGGCGCAGGCGGAAAACGATCCGGAACTTGCGGTCGAAGCCGGCATCCGGGCCGACCTGCCCGCCGTGCTTCGCCAGCGGCTGCTGACCAGTGCGACGGAGGCGGTACGGACCAAGCTGTTGGAACATGCACCACCGCATCTGTTCGAGGAAATCCGCAATGCCATTGCGAAAGCGGTGGCGAGCGCGGATCGCGAAATGTCGAGAGTCCGCGATTTCGCCACGGCGAGACAATTCGTCACGAAGCTGAAGGAGAAGGGCGGGCTCAACGAAACCGTTCTGGCTGGATTCGCCAGGCAGAGAAAATACGAGGAGACCGTCGTCGCGCTGGCGGAACTCGCGCACTCGACGATCGAGGTCGTCCGGCCATTGATGCAGAGCCTCCGCCACGACGGCCTGCTGGTTGCCTGCCGGGCAGCCAGGCTGAACTGGAACACTGCCGCCGCCGTGCTGGAATGTCGCTACTCGAGCGGCTCGCTGGGCGCGGCGGAATTGGCCAGGGCAAAAACCGAGTATGCCGGAATCACGGCAGAGAATGCGCGACGGCTGATGACTTTCTGGCAGGTACGCTCAGGTGCGCCGTCGCGCCCGAACTAGAGTCCCGCCGTCAACCGCGCGCCGTCGTGGCCGGTAATCGCCAGCCGTCGCACCGCGCCCGGCACGTCGCCGGCAATCGCCACGGGCAGGAAATGCTCGGTGCGGCCGGCCGTCGCGCTCTCGATCAGGACTTCGCGAGTCTTTCCCATTTCAGATTCCAGCCGCCGGCGGAGCGCCGCTTCGCCTGCGGCGCGCAGGCGCTTCGCCCGCTCCCTTATCTCGCCGCCCGCGACCTGCGGCATCAGCGCTGCCGGCGTGCCGGGTCGTCTTGAATAAGGAAATACGTGCAGGAACGTCAGCCCACATTCTCCGACCAGATCGAGCGAGCGCGAAAACATCTCCTCCGTCTCGGTCGGAAAACCCGCGATGATGTCGGCGCCGAGCGCGATGTCGGGCCGCAGCCGGCGCACCCGGTCGCAGAAGTCGATCGCGTCCTGCCGCAAGTGGCGGCGCTTCATTCGCTTCAGGATCATGTCGTCACCGGATTGCAGCGACAAATGTAGATGCGGCATCAGCTTGATGTCGTTGGCGATGACGTCAAGCAGATCGCGATCCGCCTCGATGGAGTCGATCGAGGAGATACGCAGGCGCTTCAATTCCGGCACATGCCGCAGGATCTGCTTTGTCAGCATGCCGAGCTTCGGCGCGCCCGGAAGGTCGGCGCCGTAGCTGGTGAGATCCACGCCGGTCAGAACGATCTCGGCATGGCCGCGCTCGATCAGCATGCGCACCTGCTCGACCACTGCGCCCATCGGCACCGAACGCGAATTACCGCGTCCGAACGGAATGATGCAGAAGGTGCAGCGGTGGTCGCAGCCGTTCTGCACCTGTACGAACACCCGCGGCAGGCCCCGCTCAAATCCGTCGACGAGGTGTGGCGCCATCTGCTTCACCGACATGATGTCGGTGACGGCAATCTTGTCGTCGGCGATATCGGCGTCGAACGCAGCCCGCGCGTCACGCCAGCTATCACGCTGCAGCTTGTCTTCATTGCCGATGACGCGATCGACCTCTGCCATGCCGGCGAACATCTGCGCCTGGGTTTGCGCCGCGCAACCGGTGACGACGATGCGCGCCTCCGGGCGCTCGCGTTTCAGCCGGCGGATCGATTGCCGCGCCTGCGCCACGGCCTCATTGGTGACGGCGCAGCTGTTGATGACGATGGTATCGGAAAGGCCGGCGCCGTCGGCCTCGCGCCGGATCACCTCGGATTCGAACGCATTGAGACGGCAGCCGAAGGTGACGACATCGACCGGCATGACCTTACGCCACGCTGGCAAACAGCGCCGGGTCGAACGTGCCCTCGTACTCGAACTCGGCCGTGCCGGTCATCAGCACATGATCGTCGCGCTCGCGCCACTCGATCTGGAGATCGCCGCCCGGCAGCGTGATGGTGACGGTGCGGTTGGCGCGCTTCAACCGGGCCGCCGCGACCGCGGTGGCACAGGCCGCCGAGCCGCAGGCCTTGGTGAGTCCCGCGCCGCGTTCCCAGGTGCGGATGGTGATGTGGTCGCGATCGACGATATGAGCGAGCGTGATGTTGGCCCGCTCCGGGAAGATCGGATGGTTTTCCAGCAACGGCCCGAAGCGTTCGAGGTCGTAGGCATTGACGTCCTCGACCCAGAAGATCGCGTGCGGATTGCCCATACTCACGACAGAGGGCGAGTGCAGAATCGGATTGTCGATCGGTCCGATCTGGAGTTCGATGTAGCGGGTGTCGCGAAATTCCTCAGCGAGCGGAATGTCCTGCCAGCCGAACTTCGGCACTCCCATGTCGACGGTGTAGAGGTCGGGCCGCGGACCCTGCCAGCAATTGAGCAGCCCCGCCCTGGTCTCGAAGGTCGCCGTGGTCTGGCCGGTCTTCTCGAACAGGCGGCGGACCACGCAGCGCATGCCGTTGCCGCAGGCGCCGGCCTCCGAGCCGTCATTGTTGTAGATGCGGATAAAGGCTTCGGTGCCGTCGAGCCGGGGCCGCTGCAGCACCATCATCTGGTCGTAGTGCACGCCAGCAGGCGAGGCCACCGCGCGCGCCTCTTCGGCCGACACCGACGCCTTGGAATCGCGCAGATCCACGACGACGATCTCGTTGCCGACGCCATTCATCTTGGCAAATACGTGGTTGGCCAGCGCGCCCATGGAATGACCTGATTTCTGCCTGCCTTATATGGCGAAAGGTCAGCCGTTGGCCAGTGGCGCGCAAGGCGGCCATGACGCATCTGTCATGGGACGGAAGCGCGCTTTGCGTGCTAACAAAGTAGCGACTTCCGCTGGCGTGGATCGGGACACGCCGCCGTGCCGATCGACATGGAGACCACCGAGATGCCCCTTCCCCGCGCCTTCCGCCCGATCCTGGCCGGCATCATCGCCGCGGCCCTCCCGATCGGCGCTGCACTGGCGCAATCCCCGGCCCCGGCAGCCTCTCCGACGGCAACCCCGGCCCCCGGCGCATCCCCCACTCCAGCCGCCTCCCCGGCGCCGGCCGCCTCGCCAACCTCCCAGGCCGCCAGCCCGACGGCCCCGTCACCGACGGCAAGCCCGACCCCTTCCGCCAGCCCCTCGCCCGCTCCCGCCTCCCCGCCGCCGGCCGCGCAAGCACCGGCAACGCCTCCGGCCAAGACCGCCGACCCCTTCGGCGAGCCCGTCACGCTGGAGGCCCGCAAGGTCGTGACGATCAAGGGAAATGCGAATTGGGACGCGGCGTTCGACACCCTGATGGACGCCTTCAAGGCGTTGACCGCGCTGCTCGACAAGCAGGGCGTCAAGTCCGCCGGCAACGCTCTGATCGTCTACACCTCGACCGACGACACCGGCTTCACCTTCATGGCCCAGATCCCGGTGAGTCAGGACGTGAAGAATCTGGGCAAGAACATGAGCATGGGGCAATCGCCTGACGGCAAGTCGCTGAAGTTCGTCCATCGCGGCTCCTACGACAACATGGACAACACCTATGAGGCGATCACCAATCATCTCGACGAGAAGAAGCTGGAAGCGAAGGACTTGTTCATCGAGGAATACGTCACCGATCCCCTGAAGACCGCGGAGGACAAGCTGGTGATCAACGTCTATGTGCCGCTGAAATGACGAAGCATCTTTTGCCGCTTGCCGCCTTGCTGGCGACGCTCGCGATTGCCGCCCAGCCTGCGGCGGCGGAGAGCCCGCCGCCTGCGATTTCCGTCAGCGGCGAAGCCAACGTCTCGGTCGCACCCGACCTCGCGCAGGTCGAAAGCGGCGTGACCTCTGAAGCCAAGACCGCGCGCGAGGCATCGGAGGCGAACAACGCCACGATGGGCAAGGTGCTGCGGGCGCTGAAGGGCGCAGGCATCGACGAAAAGGACTATCAGACGTCGCGGCTGTCGCTGCAGCCGCAATATGCGGCGACGGGTCCCAACCGCAGCGCACCGCAGATCACCGGCTACCGCGCCAGCAATCGCGTCATTATCAAGGTGCGTGACATCGCCAAGGTCGCCAGCGTGATCGACACGCTGGTCGGCGCCGGCGCCAATGAGATTGGCGGCATCAATTTCATCGTGACGCAGGCCTCCAAGGCACTGGATGAAGCGCGCACCAAGGCGGTCGCCGATGCGCGCCGCAAGGCCGAGATCTATGCCAGGGCTGCGGGCGTGACGCTGGGGCAGCCGATCGGCATTTCCGAGGAAGGTGCAAGCTCGCCGCCGGTGTTCCGCGGCAAGATGGCTGCGCCGATGGCCATGGCGGCGCCTGCTCCGGTCGCGCCGGGCGAGGAACTGCTGTCGATTACAGTCCATGTGACCTGGGCGATCAAGACCGGACCGTAGTCACACCTCGAACACCTGCCCCGGCTTCATCGCCACGAATTTCTCCGGCGCCACCCTTGCCGCATCCAGCGCCTTGGTTAGCGCAATCGCCGGCGCGTCGATCGCTTCGTCGGTAAGCTGGAACGTGCCGTGGTGATGGCCGAGCGCCTGGGCGGCGCCGCAATCGGCGAGCGCCTTCACCGCGTCCTCCGGGTTCATGTGCTGATCGCGCATGAACCAGCGCGGCTCATAGGCGCCGATCGGCAGGATCGCCAGCCGCAGCGGTCCATGTGCCTCGGCGACCCGGCGGAAATGCCGTCCCTCGCCGTAGCCGGAATCGCAGACGATGTAGATCTTGCCGGCCGGCGTCTCCAGCACGAAACTCGCCCACAGCGCCTTGTTGCGGTCGAACACGCCGCGCGCCGTCCAGTGCCGCGTCGGCACCAGCGTGACGGCGATGCCGTTGCCGAGTTCGACACGATCCTTCCAGTCGAAACTCTCGGCTTTGATCGCAGCATCCGCATCGCGCATCGTGAGATCGTTGCCGAGCGGGGTAATGACCCGCGGCGAGAACTTTTCGGCAAGCCGCGACAGCGTCGGCAGGTCGAGATGGTCATAATGACCGTGCGACACCAGCACGATATCGATGTCGGGCAGCGCCTCGAAGGCAATGCCCGGATCGTTGTGACGCCGCGGCCCCGCCCAGTTCACCGGCGAGACCCGCATCGACCACACGGGATCGACAAGGATGTTGAGCCCGGCGGCCTGGATCAGCCAGCTCGCATGTCCGACGAATGACAGCCGCACCTTGTCGCCAGTGACGCGCGGGGGCGGCGTATCGGCATAGGGACTCGGCGCCCATTCAGGCCAGGCTGTGCGCCGCCTGTCGCTGCCGAACTGCCAGCGCACCACCGAGGCCAGCGATTTCGGCGGCACCCCGTCGGGGTCGTAGAATTGGGACCCGTCGAAATGATCGGAGATCGGACCCTCGTAGGTCCGGCCGCGGGAAATCCACGCTGCCGGCAGGCCGATGAAGGCAGCGGTGCCGGCAAGCAGGCCAAGGAGACGGCGGCGGGTAATGTGCACGGGCGGGATGCGGTCCTGAACTGGTGACGTGTTATATGGCCTCGCGCTCTGCAGAAGTAACTTCGGCACGCGTTCAAAATTCCGTAGCGGCGAACTTCCATTAGTTCCAACAGCTTAACTTCCTTACTAAAATACCTCCAAGCGTCGTTGCTTGACTTTCCGCGAAGTTGAGCGTTTAACGCCGGCACTTCTCGAAGAGGCTTTCTTTTCGATCCGCCGACCGGCCCCTGAGGCCGGAGGCCAACGCCCGACAGCGCGATGCGCCCTCGGGCGCGAAGGTGTTTGCAGGCCCCCTCGCCTTGGGGATCACAACGGGACAACGGCATTGTTCGACAATCTGTCGGAAAAGCTTGGTGGCATTCTCGATCGCCTGACGGGGCGCGGCGCGCTGTCGGAAGCGGATGTCGATGCGGCGCTGCGCGAGGTGCGCCGCGCGCTGCTGGAAGCCGACGTCGCGCTCGAAGTCGTCAGGAATTTCATCGACCGCGTGCGCGAGCAGGCGGTCGGCGCGACCGTCATCAAGTCGGTGACGCCCGGCCAGATGGTGGTCAAGATCGTCCATGACGAGCTGGTCAACACGCTGGGCTCTGACGGCCAGACCGTCGATCTCAACGCCGTGCCGCCGGTCGCGATCATGATGGTCGGCCTGCAGGGCTCCGGCAAAACCACCACCACCGCCAAGCTCGCCAAGCGGCTGACCGAGCGCTTCAAGAAGAAAGTGCTGATGGCGTCGCTCGACGTGCGCCGTCCGGCGGCGATGGAGCAGCTCGCCGTGCTCGGCCGCGACACCGGCGTCGCCACGCTGCCGGTGGTCGAAGGACAATTGCCGCCGCAGATCGCGACGCGCGCGCTCGAAGCCGGCCGCCTCGGCGGCTACGACGTCGTGCTGCTCGACACCGCCGGCCGCACCACGCTAGACGACGAGATGATGACGGAAGCGGCGGAGATCAAGGCCGCCGCCAGCCCGCATGAAGTGCTGCTGGTCGCCGATTCCCTCACCGGCCAGGACGCGGTGAATCTCGCACGCTCGTTCGACGAGCGCGTGGGGCTCACCGGCATCGTGCTGACCCGCGTCGATGGCGATGGCCGCGGCGGCGCCGCGCTGTCGATGCGCGCCGTCACCGGCAAGCCGATCAAGCTGATCGGCACCGGCGAAAAGACCGATGCGCTGGAGGATTTCCACCCCTCGCGCATCGCCGGCCGCATCCTCGGCATGGGCGACGTGGTGTCGCTGGTCGAGAAGGCCGCCGCCAATATCGACGCCGAGAAGGCCGCGCGTGCCGCCGAGCGCATGCGCAAGGGCCAGTTCGACCTCAACGACATGCGCGAGCAACTGCAGCAGATGGCGCAGATGGGCGGCATCTCCGGCCTGATGGGCATGATGCCCGGCGTCGCCAAGATGAAGAACCAGATCGCGGCCGCGGGGATCGACGACAAGATCATCAAGCGCCAGGTCGCCATCATCGACTCGATGACGCGCCAGGAGCGCAAGAGCCCCGACATCCTGAAGGCCAGCCGCAAGAAGCGCATCGCCGCCGGCGCCGGCCAGAACGTGGAGCAGGTGAACAAGCTGCTCAAGATGCACCGGAACATGGCCGACATGATGAAGGCCATGGGAAGCGGCAAGCGCGGGCCGCTGGCCGGGATTGCGCAGGCGATGGGATTCGGCGGCGGCATGAAGCCGCCTTCGCCGGAAGAGATGAAGGCGCTGGCCGACAAGATGCAAGGCGGCGCCGGTCCCGGCGGCCTGCCGTCGCTTCCAAAAGACCTTCCGCCAGGCCTGCGTTCCGGCCTGCCGAATTTGCCGGGGCTCACCGGGCTTTCCGGCAAGCCGACGCTGCCGGGACTTGGCGGCTTCCCCGGCAAGAAGAAATAACCACTCACCATTCAACCAGCATTCGACCTCAGGAGAATTAGATGTCAGTCGTTATCCGCCTCGCGCGCGCCGGCACCAAGAAGCGCCCGGTCTATCACATCGTCGTCGCCGACTCGCGCTATCCGCGCGACGGCCGCTTCATCGAGCGTCTCGGCCACTTCAACCCGCTGCTGCCGAAGGACAATCCGGAGCGTCTCAAGCTCGACCTCGACAAGGTGAAGTCGTGGATGGCCAAGGGCGCGCAGCCGTCGGACCGCGTGATGCGCTTCCTCGACGCCGCCGGCGTTGCCAAGCGCACCCCACGCAAGAACCCGGAGAAGGCCGTGCCGCGCAAGGAGCGCAAGGCGCAGGCCGAAGCCGCCGCCAAGTCGGCGTAAGAGCCGCGGGATGATCCGGGCCTCGTGCTTCGAGACGCACGGCTTCCGCCGTGCTCCTCAGCATGAGGAACGGCCGCCGTTCAGCGCGGCCCGGACTCTCTTCCCTCGTCCTGAGGAGCCGCGAAGCGGCGTCTCGAAGGATGAGGGCGCGTGATGGCGGCACCGGTTTGCGTCGCGCGCATCGGGGCTGCGCATGGCGTGCGCGGCGCCGTCAGGCTGTGGACCTTCACCGAAGACCCGCTGGCCGTGCAGAGCTACGGCCCGCTGATGACGAAAGACGGCGCGCGGCAGTTCGAGATTACGAGCCTGCGTGCAGCCAAGGACCACATGGTCGCGACCTTCACGGGTATTGCATCGCGCAACGATGCGGAGAAGCTCAACGGCATCGAGCTCTACGTGCCGCGCGAAAGATTGCCCGCGACCGACGACGGCGAGTACTACCACACCGACCTGATCGGGCTCGCCGCGGTGAATGCTGCAAACGAGCCGCTCGGCCGCGTCGTCGCCATCCATAATTTCGGCGCCGGCGATATCATCGAGATCGCACCTGCGAAGGGCGCGACCATGCTGCTGCCGTTCAGCAATGCCGTGGTGCCGACCGTCGACATTCCCGGTGGCCGTGTCGTGATCGAACTGCCGCAGGAAATCGACGGCGAAGAGCCCACGCTGACGTGAGCTGAATCCATGTCCTGGCGCGCCACCGTCCTCACGCTGTTCCCCGAAATGTTCCCGGGCCCGCTCGGCATCAGCCTGGCGGGCAAGGCGCTGGCATCAGGCCTGTGGGATCTGGAAGCCCGCGACATCCGGGATTCGGCCACCGACAGGCATCGCAGCGTCGACGACACACCGGCCGGCGGCGGACCCGGCATGGTGCTGCGGGCCGACATCCTGGCCGCCGCCATCGACGCGGCCGAGATCGTCCCGGACCGCCCGCACCTGCTAATGAGCCCGCGCGGTCGGCCATTGACCCAGGCGCGGGTGGCGGAACTCGCCGCGGGTCCCGGCCCCCTGATCGTCTGCGGCCGCTTCGAGGGCATCGACCAGCGGGTGATCGAGGCGCGAAACCTCGAGGAGATTTCCG
>JAHCKB010000083.1 GCA_026125985.1 Bradyrhizobium sp. | reverse complement strand
GCGCCCGTGTCTCGTTCGCCGGCGGCAAGCCTCTCGTCACCGACGGACCTTTCGCGGAAAGCAAGGAAGTGCTCGGCGGTTACTGGATGATCGAGGTGACGTCACGAGCGGAAGCCATCGAATGGGCCAGGAAATGCCCGGCGACCGCCAACGAGATCATCGAGATTCGGCAGGTGCAGGAAATGTCGGACTTCCCGCAGGATGTGCAGGACGCCGCAGCCGGCTTTGCCGAGCAGATGAAGAGCACGCGCTGAAATCAGGCAAGGAGAAATCCATGAGCACCAACACCTATCTCGCCGTTTTCATCGGCAGCATGAGCAGTCCGCGGATGGCGGCCTGGAAAGCGCTGCCGGAAGCCGAGCGCAAGAAGCGGGAGGGCGAGGGTATCGCGGCCTGGAAGGGCTGGGTGGCCAGGCATCAAGGTGCCATCGTCGAAATGGGCGGTCCGCTCGGCAAGACCAAGAAGATAGATGACAGCGGGATCCAGGACATCAGCAACCTCCTGAGCGGATTTACGGTGGTGCGCGCCGCCTCGCATGAGGAAGCCGCGAAACTGTTCGAGAACCATCCGCACTTTGCGATCTTCCCTGGCGAAGCCGTGGAAGTGATGCCGGTGCTGCCGATTCCGGAAGGTTAACGCTACGTCCACGAGTTCCCGCGGGCCGCTAGTGACCTTTGCGCCCGGCTCATGTAAACGTCTTTCACATGAGCTGGCGCAAGGATCAGCGCCGCGCCGAGCGCGGCTATCATCACGGCAACCTGAAGGAGGCGCTGCTGCAGGCGGCGCTCGACCTGATCGCGCAGAAGGGCGCGGCCGGGTTCACCTTTGCCGATGCCGCGCGCATGGCTGGCGTCAGCCCGGCGGCGCCGTACCGGCATTTCCGCGACCGCGACGAGCTTCTGGCCAGCATCGCCCAGCGCGGCTACGAGCAGTTCGAACAGCAGCTCACGCAGGCCTGGGACGACGGCCGGCCGGATACGGCCACCGCCTTCGAGCGGGTGGGGAAGGCCTATCTGCGCTTCGCCCGCGAGGAGCCTTCGTTCTACTCGGCGATGTTCGAATCCGGCCTGCCGGTGGAATCCAATCCGGCGCTGCAGGCGGCGTCCGAACGCGCATTCGCCGTCATCCGCGCAGCGGCCGAGCGGCTCGCTGCATTGGCTCCGCCCGGCCTGCCGCGGCCGCCCGCGATGATGATGGCGCTGCACATCTGGTCGATGTCGCACGGCATCGCCTCGCTGTTCGGACGCGGCGATGCGGCACGGCGCAAGCTGCCGATGTCGCCGGAAGAATTGCTGGAGGCCGAAGTGCTGATCTATTTGCGCGGCCTCGGCTTCCCGACCGACCGCAAGCCCTCGGCCGAGCCGGGCGCCAGATCCGCCGAGCCGCCGCCGGTCCCGGCTTCCGATGGTCCGGCCGGTTCTCCAACCGGCCCTTGGGGCCGGCCGAAATAGGATTCCAAAAATAAGTTGGCGCGCGCGCCGTCTGTCCCGCTTGACAATCCCGAGGGATGGGCTATCTATGTAAATGTTATTTACATTCACAACGGCGTGATGCCGTTCATGGAGAGGGAAATGGCCTACACCGCTGACGTCAATCGCTGGCGCGGCCCGACCCCCGAGGGGGAAGCCTATCACCGTCCGCGCATGCTGGAATCACCGTGGCATCCGGGCTGGATCATCGTGACGATCCTCGGCTTCATCATCTGGTGGCCGATCGGACTTGCCCTTCTCTTTTTCACACTCGGGAGCAGAAAAATGGGTTGCTGGAGCCACCACGATCGCGATCGCTGGGCCAACAAGATGGAAAGAATGCAGTACAAGATGGACCGCATGCGCGGCCGCATGGAGCGCGGTGGCTGGGGCTTCGGCCCGCCGACCTCGGGCAACCGCGCCTTCGACGAGTACCGCGCCGAAACGCTGCGCCGTCTCGAGGAAGAGCAGCAGGAGTTCAAGGATTTCCTGGTCCGTCTGCGTCACGCCAAGGACAAGGAAGAGTTCGACGCGTTCATGGCGCAGCACAAGAACCGCCCGACGCCGCCGAACGACCAGCCGCCGCAGTCGTAATCGCTCAATCGCGAGCCAAGCCTTCAGGCATATGCCCCCAAAGTCCTGAATGGCAACGAGCCGCCCGTTTGCGAAAGCAGACGGGCGGTTTGCGTTTGGCTCATGTGATTGAAGAGACTTGCCGATTGAAGCGGTTGCGTGCCCCCTGAAACGCAAAAGACCGCCGGGCGAAGCCTTGGGCGGTCTTGAGCTGCCCGGTGAAGGGCAGGTGCGATCGTCACGCGCACGCAATATCCGTCCGCTTCTGATTCCCGTCAACAGGGTTCAATGCGATTTGCAGGATGGTTAGAACGAAGCAAAACCCACCGCCTTCTTTTTTCGGAGCCATGATGGGTTTCGCTGGCGCTCTACCCATCCTACATTCCCGGCGTCAACGGGAGAGCAATATGGCGTCTGCGCAACAACTCTGGACGTCGGTCCGGCGCGAGGCCGAGGCGATCGCAGCCATCGATCCCGTGCTGGCGCCGTCGCTGGCGGCATCGATTCTCGATCATCCCGGTCTCGGCCCTGCGCTTGCGCGCCAGATCGGGCAGCGGCTCGGCATGAGGGCGGAAGACCGTGCCCTGTTTTCGCGCACCGCCAGTGAGGCCTATGCGGCGGCACCCGAACTCGTCGAAGTCGCCGGCCTCGATCTGCAGGGCATCGTCGATCACGATCCCGCGACCACCGCGCTGCTGCCACCGCTCCTGAACTTCAAGGGATTCGTGGCGCTGCAGGCCTGGCGTATCTCGAACCGGCTGTGGCAGCACGGCCGCACCGATCTTGCGCTCCTGATGCAGAGCGCCTCGTCCGAGCGGCTGCAGGTCAGCATTCATCCCTCCGCGCGGATCGGCGCTGGCGTATTCCTCGATCACGGCAGCGGCATCATCGTCGGCGCGCTGTCTGACATCGGCGACGACGTGACGATCATGCAGAACGTCACCATCGGCCGGAAGCCGGAAGATCCCACGCGCGCCCCGCGCATCGGCCGAGGCGTGCTGCTTTCTTCGGGCGCCAGCGTGATCGGCGACATCAGCATCGGCGATTTCGCCAGGATCGGCGCGGGCGCCGTCGTCACGCAGGACGTGCCGGCCGGATGCACCGCCGTCGGTGTGCCGGCGCGGCTGACCAACTGCCCTGAGGATACGATCCCGGCGTGAGGGCCTGCGGTCAGTTGAGAGCGCCCTGCAATTGCCGGGTATCTCGATGAATCGCGCGGCTTGGCACAGGTTCCGCGCGCATTGTTGTCGGTCATTTGCCTTGTAAAGGCACGTGGCCAGCGCTAACTAATTCACATGGCAGCAAGTCTTGCAGCTCAGGCCAGCTCGCGTCGCCCGCGCCCACGGCGCTGGCGCAAGGTGCTTGCCGTGCTGGCCTCGCTCGCGCTGGCCTTGTCGTTCCTTCATGACTGGGGCGACTCCGACCACGACGGTCTGTTGCGCGTCGCAGCCATGCAGACGAGTGGCGATTCCTCCGGCAAGGTTGCCCCCGACTGGGCCGCTCCGCATGGCGACCATTCTCTGGCCCATGCGACGGGAGTTGCGCCACAGGACAGCGCGGTGTCGATTGAATACGCTGCTCGCCCCTATGGGTTCGCCACCGTGACCTTGCCCGAAGGTGCCGATCCCGCTTCCCCCTTCAAGCCACCCCGCGCCTGATCCCGGCCCCTGACGGCCGATCGACCTCCGCCGCAGCATGCGGCGGGGCGTCTTCGCTTTGATCAATCGAAGAAGTGCGCCGGGCCGACATGGCCGCGCGCGGGAAAGCACATATGAAACGGATTTTTCTCCTCGCTGCCGGCATTGCCGCTGGAATCGCCTTCGCCGTCTGGGTACCGGGTGTGGTGACCACGCTCAGGCCGGTCGCCGACGCGAAAAAGGAAACGCCACAGCGCGATGCCAAGACTCCGTCCGCCGGTCGCAGGCACTCGTTCGCCATGACCGACGAGCGGATCAAGCTGGCTGAGATCGAACTGGCCAAGGCGGCGCCGGGCGACATTGTCACGCGTTTGACGGTCCCCGGCACCGTCGTGCCCGATGCCGACCGCGTTGCGCACGTTTCCGTGAAGCTGGCAGGCACGGTCTCCGAGCTGCGCAAGAACATTGGCGACGATGTCGTCAAGGGCGAGGTGCTTGCTGTGCTGGAAAGCCGCGAGGTGGCCGACGCCAAGAGCGAATACCTTGCGGCGCGGCTGGCCAACGAGTTGCAGCAGGATCTCGCCAATCGGGACAAGGTGCTGTGGGACGGCCGTGCGATTCCCGAACAGCAGCACATCAAGTCGCGCAACGCCGCCGCACAATCGGCGATGCGCTTCGACATCGCGCGGCAAAAGCTGATGGCGCTCGGCGTCGATGAGAAGGAAATCTCGGAAATCCCCCGGGCGGCCGAAGGCTCATTGCGTCAGCAGAGTATCCGGGCGCCGATCTCGGGACGCCTGGTCGAGCGCAAGGTCGAACTCGGCACCGCAGTCGGCCGCGACAATCTCGAAACGGAGCTGTTCGTCATCGTCGATCTCAGCAAGGTATGGGTCGAACTCTCGGTGTCTTCGGCGGACCTCCCGCTCGTCAAGGAGAGACAGGGTGTCGACATCACCGCGCGAGGCGGGCAGACGGGCAAGGCGCAGATCGTGTTTGTAAGCCCGCTGCTCGACAAGGAAACCCGCGCCGCGCGGGTTGTCGCCGCGCTTGAAAACCCGGATCGAGCCTGGCGTCCGGGCACCTTCGTCACCGCCGGCATTGCGCTTGCCCGAAAACAGGCCGCGGTCGTTGTTCCGGCTGTCTCCATCCAGAACATGGATGGCCGCAAGGTCGTCTTTGTGCGGACTGCCGAAGGTTTCGAAAAGCGCGATGTCGATCTCGGCGAGCGGGACGGCAGCCTTATTGAAGTGCTTTCCGGGCTTTCCTCTGGCGAAACGGTTGCGGCGAAGAATTCCTTTTCGCTGAAGGCCGAATTGTCGAAACCGGCCGACGAGGATTGATGATGATTGAGCGCATCGTCGAATTTTCGGTCCACAGGCGCTGGCTGGTCCTGCTCGCGACGCTTGCGGCATGTGCAGCCGGTTTCTGGTCTCTCACCAAACTTCCGATCGACGCCGTGCCTGACGTGACCAACGTCCAGGTTCAGGTCAACGCCGTCGCGCCGGCTCTCACCCCGGTCGAGATCGAAAAGCAGGTTACGGTGGCGCTGGAGACGGCCCTTGCGGGGATACCGGGCCTCGAATCCACCCGTTCGTTTTCGCGGAACGGGTTTGCGCAGATTACGGCCGTATTTGCCGATCGCACCAATATCTATTTCGCGCGCCAACTGGTGGCCGAACGTATCGGGGACACCAAGTCTGCTCTTCCGCCGGGCGTTGAAGTGAAAATGGGGCCGGTTTCCACCGGCCTCGGCGAGATCTACTGGTGGGCCGTCAAGTACGAGGCGCCGGGGGAAACCACGCCGGTCCGCGACGGCGAGCCGGGCTGGCAAAGCGACGGCAGCTATCTGACGCCGCAAGGCGAGCGGCTCACCGACGATTTTCAGCGCACTGTTTACCTGCGCACCGTGCAGGACTGGATCGTGCGGCCGCAGATGAAGACCGTGCCGGGTGTGGCCGGCGCCGACGCCATCGGCGGCTTCGTCAAGCAGTTCCATGTGCAACCGGACCCGCAGAAGCTGGTCGCCTACGGACTTTCCTTTCAGCAGGTGAGCGCGGCGATCGAAGCCAACAATGTCAGCCGCGGCGGAAACTTCATCGAGCAGAACGGCGAAGGTTACGTCGTGCGCGCCGGCGGCAGGGTCGAGAATGCGGAGGACATCCGGCAGATCGTCATATCGACCCGGGCCGGCATCCCGATTCGCGTCAAGGACGTCGCAGACGTTCTCATCGGCAAGGAACTGCGAACCGGTAGCGCCAGTGTGAATGGGAAGGAAGTGGTGCTCGGCACTGCGCTGATGCTGATCGGCGGCAACAGCCGCACGGTGGCGGCTGCTGCGGATGCCAGGATCAAGGAAATTGCCAAGACGCTGCCGCCGGGCATCCACGCGCGCACGGTGCTGAACCGGACCCAACTGGTCGATGCCACGATCAACACGGTCGCCGCCAATCTTGCGGAGGGAGCGTTGCTCGTTATTGCCGTGTTGTTCCTGCTGCTCGGCAATTTCCGCGCGGCTATTATCACGGCCTGCGTCATTCCGATCACCATGATGATCACCGCAAGCGGCATGCTGGCCGGGCGGATCAGCGCCAACCTCATGAGTCTCGGTGCGCTCGATTTCGGGCTGATCGTGGACGGTGCTGTCATCATTGCCGAGAACAGTTTGCGGCGTCTTGCCGAGCAGCAACGCGGGCTGGGACGTGTCTTGTCGCTGGAAGAGCGGCTTTACGTCGTCAGGAGTTCCACGAGCGAGATGATCCGCCCGACCGTGTACGGTCAGATCATCATCATCCTGGTCTATGTTCCGCTGCTCACATTCACCGGCGTCGAGGGCAAGACCTTCGAGCCGATGGCGCTGACCGTCATGATCGCCCTTGCCGCAGCCTTCGTGATTTCGCTGACTTTCGTGCCGGCGGCGATCGCCATCGCTGTTTCCGGAGCAGTACGGGAATCCGAGAACTTCATCGTCCACAGTCTGAAGGAGGCGTATGCTCCCTTGCTTGCGCGCGCCATCAGGCAACCGACCAGACCGGTTGCGTTGGCCGCACTTCTGTTCGTGGCCGCATTGGTGGTCTTTTCCCGGCTGGGACAGGAGTTCACGCCGACTCTCGACGAAAAGAACATCGTCATGGAGATCAAGCGCGTGCCAAGTACGGCGCTGGCGCAGTCGCAAGCCATGCAACTGCTGGTCGAGAAGCAGGTCAGCAAATTTCCGCAGGTCGCTTTCGTGTTTTCTCGAACCGGAACGCCTGATCTTGCTGCGGACCCGATGCCTCCGAACGCTTCGGACACCTACATCATTGTCAAGCCGCAGAATGAATGGCCCGACCCCTCGATGTCGAAAGATGACTTGATCAGGGAGATAGAGGCCGAGGCGGTCAAGCTGCCCGGCAACAAGGTCGGCTTCTCGCAACCGATCGAGATGCGGTTCAACGAACTTATCGCCGGTGTCCGCGAAGACCTCGCGGTCAAGGTGTTCGGTGATGATTTCGATCAGATGCAGCGCACGGCAGCCCGTATTGCCGAGGTGCTGCGGCGCATCGAGGGCGCGCAGAACGTGAAAGTCGAGCAGACGACGGGCCTTCCGTTCCTGGAGATCCGCATCGACAAGGCGGAGATTGCACGCCGAGGGCTCAGTCTGGCTGCGGTGCAGGACCTGGTCGAGACCGCAGTCGGCGGTCACACCGCGGGTCTGGTGTTCGAGGGGGATCGTCGTTTCCAGATCGTCGTTCGGCTCGCGGATGCCCTGCGCAATGACATTTCCGCCCTGCAGAGTTTGCCCGTTCTCCTCCCGAATTCTCGGCCCGACGCTGCCGCCCCGACGATTCCCTTAAGTGCGATTGCGTCGTTCGAGCAAACCGTCGGCGCCAACCAGATCAGCCGCGAGAATGGCAAGCGGCGCGTCGTGGCCACGGCCGAGGTGCGAGGCCGCGACATCGGCTCGCTCGTTGCCGAGGCGCAGGCGAAAGTTGCCGAGCAGGTGCCCCTTCCGCCCGGCAGTTTCCTGCAATGGGGCGGGCAGTTCGAAAATTTTGCTGTCGCCCGTCAGCGGCTGGCGTTCGTCGTCCCGGCCTGCTTCGCGTTGATCTACCTGCTGCTATTGGGAGCGCTGGGCTCGCCGCGCGACGCCCTTCTCGTGTTCAGTGCCGTTCCGCTGGCGCTCACTGGCGGCATCGCCGCCTTGTGGCTTCGCGGCATGCCGTTCTCGATTTCCGCAGCCGTCGGCTTCATCGCTCTTTCGGGTGTGGCCGTGCTCAACGGACTCGTCATGTTGACCCAGATACGAAACCTCATCGCGGCCGGCATGGAGCCGGTGCGAGCGATCCACGAGGGGGCGCTGACGCGCTTTCGCCCGGTGATGTTGACAGCGCTTGTGGCATCGCTCGGCTTCGTTCCAATGGCGATCGCGACGGGCACGGGGGCTGAGGTTCAGAAACCGCTCGCAACCGTCGTGATCGGCGGACTTCTCACCGCCACGTTACTTACGCTTGTGGTCCTGCCCGCGCTGTATTCCCGTTTTGCATCCGGTGCGGGCAGGGGAATTGGAGAAGGGGGACATTTTGGCACGACGGGCAAATCTGGTTCGGTTTAGCGGAATCGTGTCAAGTCCGCCTGCGAAAAATATTCTGCTTTACCGAAAATGCAAATGGTGGCATAACCTCTCCCAGCCCGCGCTGCCATGAGGGACGTTTCGCGATCGTCACGAAGCGTAGTGCGGGTTGCGATGGACGCTTGCCGCGTCAGGCGGGTTCTTTCCCGCGGGACGAAACGCTGGCAGCGTACGGCGAAGTCGCAGGGGCCTGGCGCCGCGACCGTGGCGTCTATCCCCGCCGGCCTGTGCTGGCGGGGCAACGGTGACAACAAACGCCGCTCACCGGGGCGACTGCGTATAAGCCGTAAAGCCGTTGCGCGGGGAAAGCCGGGATGTCCTGGCCGTACCTGTCAAACCCGTGTGCATTTCCTTTTGCTACAATCGCACACGGTAGCTTGCGGGTGCCGCCGGCGCCCGGCTTTCCCTGCGCCCTCACTCCAAGAGAGGGCCAAAAAAGATGCAAAACCCGGGCGAAATCGCGCCGCGGGACTACGAGCGGTTGTCCTTCCGGCACTCTGGGATGCGCGACTTGTCCAGGCAACCTGCTGGGCATTGTCGCGAGCGGGTCGGCGCGCTTCGATCCATCGTAACTTGCTGCCTTCGGCCAGATTTCCCCTGCGCAATTCCCCTTTGGTAACCTAGCATTAACCCAGATTATCGTTTGGTTAGGGTTGCAAAGTCGCGTGGGTCAGCCTTGGTTTTGACATGTTGGCAGGGGAATCCGAACCCGGCTTTGGACGGGCCCCCAAACGACAGAATGAAGGCTCTCGCGCTGGCCGAATTCGCCACGCCGATGCGTGGCTCACGGAGCCGGCAGCCATTTGCTCCCGGAAGTTTTTGGGACGGAGCGTGATCGGAAAAACGGCTACCGGTTTTCGAGACCGATCATGTTCATGAAAGGGTGGGACGCGATGGCGGCATGGCACGTCATCTCGCTCCGTTGAGAGGATACCGCTGATGGATGCCGCCGCCTTGCCGATGCCGGCTGCCGACGTATCGCTGATCGCGCTGTTTCTTCAGGCGCACTGGGTGGTGAAGGCGGTCATGCTCGGGCTGCTCGCCTGCTCGGTCTGGGTCTGGGCCATCGCCATCGACAAGATCTTTCTTTATGCGCGCACCAGGCGGGCGATGGACCGGTTCGAGCAGGCCTTCTGGTCCGGCCAGTCGATCGAGGAACTCTACCGCTCGCTCTCCGCCAAGCCGACGCAGTCGATGGCGGCCTGTTTCGTCGCGGCGATGCGCGAGTGGAAGCGCTCCTTCGAAAGCCATTCGCGTTCCATCGCCGGTCTTCAGGCCCGGATCGAGAAGGTGATGAACGTCTCGATCGCGCGTGAAGTGGAGCGGCTGGAGCGACGGCTCCTGGTGCTGGCGACCGTCGGTTCCGCCGGGCCGTTCGTCGGCCTGTTCGGCACGGTCTGGGGCATCATGTCGAGCTTCCAGTCGATTGCGGCCTCGAAGAACACCTCGCTGGCGGTGGTGGCGCCCGGCATCGCGGAGGCCTTGTTCGCCACCGCCATCGGCCTGATCGCCGCAATTCCGGCGACAATTTTCTATAACAAGTTCATCTCGGAGGTGAACCGCCAGGCCCAGCGACTGGAGGGGTTTGCGGACGAGTTTTCGGCGATTCTCTCGCGCCAGATCGACGAGCGGGCATGATCCCGAAACGTGAGAGCCGGTTTTCGCGTAAGATCATGCCCCGGACAGGCGGCATGAAGAAGCGGTATCATATGGTGGCAACGGCGGTGAGCACCATATCATGGGCATGAGCATGGGCTCGGGCGGCGGACGCCGCGGCGGCCGCAAGTCCGTGATGGCGGAAATCAACGTCACACCCATGGTGGACGTGATGCTGGTGCTGCTCATCATCTTCATGGTGGCCGCCCCGCTGATGACGAGCACCATCGACATCGACCTGCCGATTGCGCGCGGCGGCAACGCGACCGCTTCCAACGCGCCGCCGCTGACGCTCTCGGTCAAGCGGACCGGCGGAAGCTGCAACTCCAACGTCGAACTCTATCTCGGCGACGCCCCGATTTCGAGCGAGGAACTGCTACCCAAGATCAAGGCGATCCGCGAGACGCGTACGGAGGCGGACAACGTGGTCTTCCTGCGCGGCGACCGCGACGTCTGCTACACTGACATGATGAAGCTGTTGGGGAACATCAAGGCCGCGGGGTTCAAGGCGAATATCGTCATCATTCCCGAGCAGGGATCCTGAGGTGCAAGGTTCTTGAGGTGCAAGGTTTCTTGAGGTGAAGGTCAAGGTCGACAAGACGGTGCTCGCGTCGGTTGCCCTGCACGTGCTCGTGCTGGGGGCGGTGCTGCTGTCGTTCTCGACCAGGGCCCTCGAGGTGCGGCCGGAAGAATCGGTCGGCGTCGACATCTCGCTGGAGTCCCAGGTCGCCGCCGGCATGAAGACCGGCAAGAAGGAAGAGAAGCAGCCGCTGGTCGAGAAGGTCGCGGAAGCCAAGCCCACCGACGACGCCGTCGGCAAGATCGACGAGAAGAAGCAGCCCGTCGTTACCGATACCGCGCCGGAGCCGCAGCCCAAGGTCGTCGAGAAGCCGGAAGAGAAGAAGCCCGAACCGCCCAAGGTTGCCGAGAAGCCGAAGGAAGAGCCGAAGCCGGTCGAGAAGAAGCCGGAGCCCGCGGTCGATCCGATTGCGGAGGCCATCAAGAAGGAAGAGAAGAAAAAACCTAAACCGCCCAAGCCGCCAGTGCAGGCCGCAAAGCCGCCGGAGCAGCACAAGCCGAAGGAGCGCGTATTCGATCAGTCGAAGATCGCGGCCCTGATCGACAAGCGCGATCCTTCGCGGCACGCCGCGACCGGCGACACACTGAACTCGAATGCCTCGCTTGGATTGTCCAAGGGCAGGGCGGGGGACAATTCCGCCACCTGGGGCTCGATGTTCCGTCGTCAGGTGGAGAACTGCTGGAAGAAGCCCTATGGGGGCATCGAGCAGGAGCGGCCGGAAGTCGCCTTCAACATCCGCCTGAAGAAGGACGGCACGCTCGAGGCGATGCCGGTGCCGGACGGCACGCCGTCGTCTCCCTACGCCCGCGCCTATTCCGAGAGCGCCTTGCGCGCGATCATCCAGTGCCAGCCGTATAAATTGCCCGCCCAGTTCTACGACGAATGGAAGGCCTTCATACCGGTCTTCCAGGAACGACCGATCTGAAGGCAGGCAGCTCCATTCGATGTAAGTTGAAACAACCGATGACCGATCAGGACAGACTTCGCGACATGCTCCTTCGCCCCAGCCGACGCCATGTCATTTCCGGAATGGCGGCGCTCGGCGCCGTTGCCGCGATCCCGCCGCGCCATGCGCTGGCGCAGAAGCGCGTGCCCATTACCGAAGGCGATTTCGCGCCACTGCCGATCGCGATCCCGAATTTCGTGGCGGGGACGCCGGCCGACGGGGACGTCGGCGTCGGCGTGACCCAGGTGATCGCCAACAATCTGAAGCGCAGCGGATTGTTCGCGCCGATCGACCAGGCCGCCTATATCGAAAAGGCTATCAATGTCGACATCGCGCCGAACTTCCAGAACTGGAAGACCATCAACGCGCAGGCGCTGGTGACCGGCCGCATGACGCGCCAGCCGGACGGACGGATGAAGGCGGAATTCCGCCTCTGGGATGTCAACACGGCCCAGCAGCTTGCCGGCCAGCAGTATTTCACCTCGCCGGAATCCTGGCGCCGCATCGCCCATATCATCTCCGACCAGATCTACGAGCGCCTGACCGGCGAGAAGGGCTATTTCGACAGCCGCATCGTGTTCGTCGACGAGACCGGCTCGAAGGAGCGCCGCGTCAAGCGGCTCGCGCTGATGGACCAGGACGGCGCCAATGTGCGCTATCTCACCCGCGGCAACGACCTGGTGCTGACTCCGCGCTTTTCGCCGTCGAGTCAGGAGATCACCTACATGGAGTTCGGCCAGGGCGATCCGCGCGTCTATCTCTTCAACATCGAGACCGGCCAGCGCGAGATCGTCGGCAATTTTCCGGGCATGTCGTTCGCCCCGCGTTTCTCGCCGGACGGCCAGCGGGTGATCATGAGCCTGCAACAGGGCAGCAACGCCAATCTGTTCGTGATGGACCTTCGTTCGAAGACCACGACGCGCCTCACCGACACGCCGGCGATTGATACCTCGCCTTCCTATGCGCCCGACGGCTCGCGGCTGTGTTTCGAATCCGATCGCGGCGGCAAGCCGCAGATCTATGTGATGGCCGCAACCGGCGGGCCGGCGCAGCGCATCTCCTTCGGCGAGGGTTCCTATTCCACGCCGGTGTGGTCGCCGCGCGGCGATTACATTGCGTTTACCAAACAGGGTGGCGGACAGTTCGCGATCGGCATCATGAAGACCGACGGCTCGGGCGAGCGCATCCTCACCTCGGGCTATCACAACGAAGGACCGACCTTTGCACCGAACGGCCGCGTCCTGATGTTCTTCCGCGAGCCCGGCGGCAACTCCGGTCCCTCGCTCTTCACCGTCGACGTTTCCGGTCGCAACGAGCAGCGCGTGCCGACGCCCGGCTTTGCCTCCGATCCGGCCTGGTCGCCGCTGCTATCGTGATCCGAGCGTGAGCATCACCCGCCTTCCGCGGGTTGATCGGCAAACATTGCCTACTGCACTGATTTTACATGTGAATTTTTGCGGTGGGCGGTCCGGAAAATGACTCGCTAACCCTGTTCCCTCAGAAAGACTTCACCTGCACCCGCTAGAACTGCGCCCAAACAGGACGCGTGCGCTGCCGATGCAGTTGGTCGACCAGAAGAAGCGAAGCAGTCAGGAAGAGCTTGAGCCGGTGTTGTACGCCGCGCTGATCGATTCCATGTGCCAGAATTTCTGGCCCATGATGATCGGCACGCTCTCCACGGCTGTCGCCGCGGTCTTGACGGCGATGAAGACCGGCAACGTCCTCCTGTGGCCGATTGCGATGGCGATCGTTGGAATCGGCACGCTGCGCGCATTCCAGATGCGCAGATACGAACGGCGCACCCAGGTGCTGACGTTCGACCAGGCCCGCCATCTCGAACCGCGCTACGCCGTCGGCGCCATCGTTTACGCCGGCGTGCTGGGCGCCTGGTGCTTCCTCACCATCATCGGCAGCGACGACGCCGTCGCGCACATGCTCTGCGTCGCCGTGACCGTCGGGTATACCGGCGGCGCCGCCGCACGCAACTACGGCCGGCCCAAGCTGTTGCAGCTTCACATCCTGTTCGCCTGCGGACCGATGTCGGTGGCACTCGCCCTGCATGGCGGATTCTACTATGTCGGGCTGGCCGTCCTGCTTGCCCTGTTCTTCTTTGGGCTCAAGGGCATCAACCTCAGCCTGCACGCCATCTTCGTGAAGGCGCTGACCTCGAGCTTCCGCGAGGCCGCGCTTGCCGGCCAGTTCGACACCGCGCTCAACAACATGCCGCACGGCCTTTGCATGTTCCGCGCTGACGGACGGCTGGCCGTCATGAACCACTGCTTCAGCGAGATGATGAACCTCTCCGACGACCTGGTGCAGCGCGGCGCCAGCGCCTCCGACATCATCGACGCCTGCATCGTGGCCGGCTCGATTTCGGCCGCGAGCGGCAAGATGATCCTGGCCGAGATCGAGAATACCCGCGCCCGCGACATGATCACCACCGATCCCGACCCGCAGCGTGGCCGCTTCCTGTCCTGGACGTTCCAGCCGATGGCGGACGGTGGCGCCGTCGTGCTGCTCGAGGACATCACGGAGCGGCGCAATGCGGAGGCGCGCATCAGCCATCTGGCGCGCTATGACGAACTCACCACGCTGCCGAACCGCGTCAATTTCCGCGACGAGATTGACCGGCTGCTGGAGACCCAGAAGGGCAGCGACCACCTGTCGGCGCTGCTTTTCGTCGACCTCGACCAGTTCAAGCAGGTCAACGATACGCTTGGCCATCCCTGCGGCGACCAGCTCCTCTGTGCCGTGGCCGGCCGGCTGCGCGAGATGCTGCGACCGGAGGATTTCGTCGCCCGCTTCGGCGGCGACGAATTCGTCGTGTTTCAGCAGAACATCCGTTCGACCGAAGAGGCCGCGGGGCTCGCCCGGCGTATCGTCGACCGCCTCAGCGAGCGTTACAAGATCGACAACCACCTGGTCGAGATCGGCGCGAGCGTGGGCATCGCCGTGACCGCGCCGGGTATTTCCGCCGACACGCTGCTCAAGAACGCCGACATGGCGCTGTACCGTGCCAAGGCCGACGGTCGCGGCACCTACTGCTTCTTCCGCGACGAGATGGCGCAAATCGTCGAAGCGCGCCGCATCCTCGAACTCGACCTGCGCAAGGCCCTGGCTAACGAGGAGTTCGAACTCTACTACCAGCCGCTGGTCAATCTGAAGTCCGGCAGGATCTCCACCTGCGAGGCGTTGCTGCGCTGGAATCACCCGGTGCGCGGCACGATTTCGCCGATCGACATCATTCCGATCGCAGAGGACATGGGCCTGATCGTCGATCTCGGTCGCTGGATCCTGCGCAAGGCCTGCATGGAGTGCATGAAGTGGCCGGTCGGTGTCAGCGTGGCCGTCAACTTCTCGCCGCAGCAGTTCCACCAGCGCGACATTCTCGGCGAGGTCCGCTATGCGCTCGAAGTATCCGGGCTTCCCGCCGAGCGGCTTGAGATCGAGATCACGGAATCCTCGCTGTTGCGCAACACCCAGCTCACCCACGACGTGCTGGCGCAACTGCATGCGCTGGGTGTGCGCATCTCGC
>JAHCKB010000082.1 GCA_026125985.1 Bradyrhizobium sp. | reverse complement strand
TGCGCGACCGCAAGAAGATGGCCGAGAAGATCCAGGCGATGTCGATGGAAGCCAAGGCCTCCGCCGGCATCATCGGCGCGCTGCCGCCGATCGTGATGATCCTGGTCTACCTCACGACGCCCGAATACATCTCACTGCTGTGGACCGATCCGAAGGGCCAGCTCATGCTGGTAGGCTGCGTCATCTGGATGTCGATGGGCGTCATGGTGATGAAGAAAATGATCAATTTCGACTTCTGACGGTGCCGGTATGGTCGACTTCCTCATAGCGAAACTGCACGACGTCCGCTTCATGACCATGTTGCTTGCGGCTGTTGCCGCGAGCCTGACCGTCTACACGCTGGTGATGCCGCTGCTGGCCGGCGAGAACATGGCCAAGCGCATGAAGGCGGTGGCGAGCGAACGCGAACGGATGCGCCAGCGCGAGCGCGAACGTCTCAACAAATCGGAAAAGGTCACGTTGCGGCAGACGCCGAAACAGATCGTCTCCAAGGTGGTGGAAGACTTCAACCTCACCAAATGGCTGGCCCAGGAATCGGCGCGCGACAAGCTGGTGATGGCCGGCTTCCGCGGCCCGGCGCACTACGTCACTTTCCTGTTCGCCCGGCTGGTGACGCCGATCGTGATGTTCATCGGCGCCATCGTCTACGTGTTCGTGATCTCGCAGATGGAGAAGTCGCTGCCGGTCAAGATCGGCATCTGCGTCGGCGTCGCCTATCTGGGCCTGCAGGCGCCGATGCTGTTCCTCAAGAACGCCATCAGCAAGCGCCAGTTGCAGATCAAGCGGGCGTTCCCGGACGCGCTCGACCTGCTCCTGATCTGTATCGAGTCCGGCATGTCGGTCGAGGTCGCTTTCCGCAAGGTCGCGAGCGAAATCGTGCACCAGTCGGTGGCGCTGTCGGAGGAATTCACCCTGACGACGGCCGAGCTCTCCTATCTGCAGGACCGCAAGGTCGCCTACGAGAACCTGGCCCGGCGCACCGGGCTCGAGGGCGTCAAGTCGGTCTGCCTGGCGCTGCAGCAGTCGGAACGCTACGGCACGCCGCTCGGCCAGTCGCTGCGCGTGATGGCGCAGGAAAACCGCGACATGCGCATGAACGAGGCCGAGAAGAAGGCGGCCGCGTTGCCGCCCAAGCTGACCGTGCCGATGATTCTGTTCTTCCTGCCGGTGCTGTTCGTCGTCATTCTCGGCCCGACCTACATCAAGATCGCGGCGATGCAGTAAGCCGCAGCGGTCGCCCGGCCGTCGCGACGTCGCCCGGCCAGGTCCGGGCGATCCCGCATTCTCAGAGAACCGATGTGCGGTCCGGGAAGTGGCGATGCAAGGGATCGCCCGCATCAGCGGACAGCGATCGTCAGATCATCGTGAGCAGCGGCAGCTAGTCCGACTGGTCCTGCGCCACGACCGGCGGCCTGCCTCGCATGGCGGTGCGCGGATGATCCTTGCGGGCCAGCATCTGCTTCAGATAGGCAACGTTGGCTGCGGCCTCGTCCGGCGGCAGGTCGGCGCGCGCGATGCTTTCCGCCTCGGTGAAGCGGCCTTGCAGGCCCACGGCAAGCGCCAGGTTCTGGCGCACACGGGCGTCGGCCCGGCCGGTGGCCTGGGCCTTGCGCAGGGTTTCTTCCGCGCGCGGCAGGTCGCGGGAGAGCACGTAGGACAGGCCGAGATTGGACAGCACCGAGGGCTCGCCCGGCGCGATCCGCAGCGCGCTCTCATAATAGCCGCGGGCCTCCTGATGCTTGCCCATCTGGTCCAGCGCCGTGCCCTGAACCGAGAGGATACGCCAGTCTGGACTGTCGGGCGAATGGGCCCGGCTCAGTACGTCGAAGGAAAGCTGGAAATTGCCATTCTCGGCAAGCGCCCGGCCATAGGCCGCCAGAAGCTGCTTGTTGCCGGGCTGGGCCATCGAAGCCCGCTCCAGCACGGCGACCGCCTGGGCGCGCTGGCCGGTGCCGCGCAAAGCGGTGCCGTAGCGTAGCGCCGCGTCCGCGTCCTTGGGATTGGCGCGATAGCGCTCGCCATAGACTTCGGCGGCACGGCGCGGATCGGTCTCTGCGGCAGGATCGGATTTCGAAGCCAGCGAACCCGTGATGTCGCCCATGGTCTTGCAGCCGCCCAAGCCCGCGGCCAGCATGGCCGCAACGGCAGCGGAACTCAGCAGTCGGGCGATGGATGGACGACGCATGGCACATTCTCGGATAGCGACCGAATGGGTCAGCAATAGACTGTTAACCCTAACGCCCGGTTAATTGCCGCGCTTCCGGGCTTGGCCAAAGGCGTGTAGGTACCGGGAACGTTGCCCCAGAAATCCGAGACAAGCATGCCCTCCGTGTTCGAGACCGGTTCCGCCGCCAAGGCCATTCCCATTACGTTCGCCAGCAAGGCAACCTGGGATGCGATCAGGCAGGCATTGCCGGCAGAGGCGCGGCAGTTCGCCGACGCCAACCGCTTTGCAGCCAAGCCCGGCAAGTGCCTGATCCTGCCCGCCGCCGACGGCGCGATCGCGCAGGTGATTTTCGGCATCGAGGAGGAGAGCGCGAAATCGCGCGATCCGTTCCGCGCGGGCGCGCTGCCGGGGCTGCTGCCTGCCGGCACCTACCGCTTCGCCAACACCCCGCACGATGCGCGGCTCGCCGCACTTGCCTTTGCGCTCGGCAGCTATCGTTTCGCCCGCTATCGCAAGACCGATAATCCCGAGGTCCGGCTGGTACCGCCGGATGGCGTGGACGCCGAAGATCTGGCGCGGATGGCGGAGGCCGCATGTCTCGCACGCGATCTCATCAACACGCCTTCCAACGACATGGGGCCGGCGGAACTGGAAGCCGCAGCGCGCGAGGTGGCGACACGGTTTGGCGCCAGCTTCGCCTGCATCGCCGACGACGATCTCGCGAAAGGCTTTCCGCTGATCCAAGCCGTCGGCATGGCCTCGAGCCGCGCGCCGCGGCTGATCGACTTCTCCTGGGGCGATCCCGCCCATCCCAAAGTGACGCTGGTTGGCAAGGGCGTCTGTTTCGATACCGGCGGGCTCGACCTGAAGCCGTCAAGCGGCATGCTGATCATGAAAAAGGACATGGGCGGTGCCGCCAACGTGCTGGCGCTGGCGCAGATGGTCATGGACGCCAGACTGAAGGTACGCCTGCGCGTGCTGATCCCGGCGGTGGAGAACGCGGTGGCCGGCAACGCCTTCCGCCCGCTCGACATCTTCAAGTCGCGCAAGGGCCTCACGGTAGAGATCGGCAACACCGACGCCGAGGGACGGCTGATCCTCGCCGACGCGCTGGCACTGGCGGATGAGGAGAAGCCGGAACTGCTGGTCGATCTCGGCACGCTCACGGGTGCGGCGCGGGTGGCGCTGGGGCCGGAGCTGCCGCCCTTCTACACCAACGACGAAGCGCTGGCTGCCGATGTCGCACGGCTGTCGCGGCAGGAGCACGATCCGTTATGGCGCATGCCGCTGTGGCCGGCCTACGATTCATGGCTGGACTCCAAGGTTGCCGACATCACCAACGCACCATCAGGCGCCTTTGCCGGCTCGATCACCTGCGCGCTGTTCCTGCAGCGCTTTGTCGAGGCAGCCAGAAGCTGGCTGCATGTCGACATCTATGGCTGGACGCCGCAGGCCAAGCCCGGCCGGCCCGAGGGTGGCGAGTGTCAGGCCGCGCGCGCGATCTACAAGCTGCTGAGCGAACGCTATGGATGACCCGCGCCTGACGCCGGCGCGGCCCGAAGTCGCCGCGAAATATCTCGAAGGCAGGGTGAAGGCCGCGCGCTTTGTCGAGGGCGAGGCATACGAGGTCATCGACGGCATCGCACCCGTGCGCCGCGCGCCGGCAGCCGATGCCGAACAGATGACGCAGGCGCTCAGGGGCGAGCGCGTCGCGGTCTACGACCGCAACGGCGAAGGCTGGGCCTGGGGCCAGCTCGACAGCGACGGCTATGTCGGCTGGTTGCCGGAAAGCGCGCTGGCGAGGCCTGCGAAAGCTCCGACGCACAAGGTCACAGCGCTGACAACGCTGGCCTTCCCCGGCCCTTCGATCAAGCTGCCGCCGGTCGCTTCACTGCCGCTGGGCTCCCGTCTGAGCATCGCGCACGAGGATGAAACATTCGCGGTGACGGCCGAGGGTCACCATCTGCCGCGGCAGCATCTCGGGCCGCTCGATGCCCGCGAGCCTGACTTCGTCGGTGTCGCCGAGCGCTTCGTGGGCGCGCCCTATCTGTGGGGCGGCAAGAGCGCCTTCGGCATCGACTGCTCGGGCCTCGTGCAGGTGTCGCTGACATCGGCCGGCACAGGCTGCCCGCGCGACAGCGACATGCAGTACGCCGGCCTCGGGCGCGAGTTAAGCGCCGACGAATCAAGAAACCTGAAACGCGGGGATCTCATCTTCTGGAAAGGCCACGTCGCCATCGTGCGCGATGCCGGCACCCTCGTGCATGCCAATGCGCATCACATGGCGACGGTGATCGAGGACACCCGGAACGCCATCGCGCGCATCAAGGCCGCGGGCAGCGAGATCATTGCGATCAAGCGGCTGTAGGGCGCGCCGCGGGGCGCAGCACAGCGGCCGGACCCAAAACAGCAAAACAACCCCATGCAAAGTAGGATTCAGGTCGCCACCGCGCCGGCAGGCGCAGTCTCGAGCTTGAAGGCCGCCGCGAACAGGGCTCGCGTATACTCGCTCTTCGGGTTGGCGAAGAGTTCGGCCGCGGGCCCCTCCTCCACCACCTTGCCGTGGCGCATCACGATCAGATGGCTGGCGAGCGAGGCGACCACGCGCAGGTCGTGCGAGATGAACATGTAGGTGAGGTCGCGCTTGCGCTGCAGCTCGCGCAGCAGGTCCACCATCTGGGCCTGGAACAGCATGTCGAGCGCGCTGGTCGGCTCATCCAGCACCACGAAGCTCGGCTCCAGCACCGCCGCCCGCGCGATCGAGATGCGCTGGCGCTGGCCGCCGGAGAACTCATGCGGATATCGGACACGCAACTCCGGATCGAGGCCGACATCCTGCATGGCCTTGACCACGCGGGCGTCGCGCTGCTCCTCGGTGAGACCGCGCTGATGAACGGTGAGGCCCTCGGCGATGATGTCGCCGACCGTCATGCGCGGGCTGAGCGAACCGAACGGGTCCTGGAACACGATCTGCATGTCGCGGCGTAGCGGCCGCATCTCCTTGAAGCGGAGGCCCTGGATGTCCTTGCCCAGGAACACGATGGGTCCTTCGGAGGAGATCAGCCGCAACAGCGCCAGACCGAGCGTCGTCTTGCCAGATCCGGATTCCCCGACCACGCCCAACGTCTCACCCTTGCGCACCGCAAGGCTGACGCCGTCCACCGCCTTGATGTGGCCGACCGTGGAGCGGAACAGCCCGCGCTTGATCGGAAACCAGACTTTCAGGTCGTCGGCCTTCATCACGACCGGCGCGTCCGGGCGCGGCGGCGCCGGATCTGGCTTCGGTTCGGCCGCCAGCAGGTCGCGCGTATAGGGATGCTTCGGCGCGGAAAAGACCTGCTCCACCGGCCCCTGCTCGACGATCTTGCCCTTGTTCATCACGCAGACGGTGTCGGCGATGCGGCGGACGATGCCGAGGTCGTGGGTGATGAACAGCAGGCTCATGCCGAGCCGCTGACGGATATCGGTGAGCAGCGCCAGGATCTGCGCCTGCACGGTGACGTCGAGCGCCGTGGTCGGCTCGTCCGCGATCAGAAGGTCCGGTTCGTTCGCCAGCGCCATCGCGATCATGACGCGCTGGCGCTGTCCACCGGAAAGCTGATGCGGGTAGCTGCCGAGCCGCGTCTCCGGATCTGGAATGCCGACCTGGGTCAGCAGTTCCAGCGTGCGCGTCCGCGCCATCGATCCGGAAACGCCCTGATGCAGCGACAATATCTCGCCGATCTGCGCCTCGATGGTGTGAAGCGGATTGAGCGAAGTCATCGGCTCCTGGAAGACGATGGAAATGTCGTTGCCGCGCACCTCGCGCATTTCGCGTTCGTCGGCGCGCAGGAGTTCGCGGCCCTTGAAGTGGATGGTGCCGGAGGGATGCGAGGCTGCCGGATAGGGCAGCAGCCTCAGGATCGACAGCGCACTGACCGATTTGCCCGAGCCTGATTCGCCGACGAGCGCGACGCATTGCCCGCGCCTGATCGAGAAGGAAACGCGATCGACGGCAAGCGTCTTGCCGAAAGCAACCGAGAGATCGCGGACATCGAGCAGGGGCTGGTTGATGGCGTCCATGCCGCTCACCCCTTCTGGAACGTCTTGCGCGGGTCAAAGGCGTCGCGCACGGCCTCGCCGATGAAGATCAGGAGCGACAGCATGATGGCGACCGCGAAGAAGCCGGTAAAGCCGAGCCACGGCGCCTGCACATTGGCCTTGCCTTGCGCCAGCAGTTCGCCGAGCGAGGGCGAGCCGGGAGGCAGGCCGAAGCCGAGGAAGTCCAGTGCTGTCAACGTCATCACCGAGGACGAGACGATGAAGGGCAGAAACGTCATGGTCGCCACCATCGCGTTCGGCAGCAGATGGCGGAACATGATGACGCGATTGGAAACGCCGAGCGCGCGCGCCGCCTGGATATATTCAAAATTGCGCCCGCGCAGGAATTCGGCGCGCACCAGACCCACCAGCGACACCCAGGAGAACAGCAGCAATATCCCGAGCAGCACGAAGAAGCCGGGTACCAGCACAGAGGACAGGATCAGCAGCAGATAGAGATAGGGAATCGAACTCCATATCTCGATGAAGCGCTGGAACAGAAGATCAACCCAGCCGCCGAAATAGCCCTGCACGCCGCCGGCGAGCACGCCGACGATCGAGGAGAGGATGGTGAGCGTGAGGCCAAACAGCACGGAAATGCGGAAGCCGTAGATCAGACGCGCTACCACGTCGCGGCCCTGATCGTCGGTGCCGAGCCAGTTGTATTCGAGATCGCTGCAGCCGGTCAGATGCTTTCTCTCCACCACCGCCTTGCATTGCGCTTCCGTCAGCATCCAGGTCGGCGGCGACGGTGCCGGCGTGGGCAGATCGAGATTGTGGGTGTCATAGGAATATCTGATCGGCGGCCAGACGATCCAGCCGCCCCTGTCGTCGATCAGCTTCTGCAGGTATGGGTCGCGATAGTCGGCTGCCGTCTCGAAATCGCCGCCGAATGTGGTCTCGGAATAGCTGACGAAGGCCGGCCAGTAGAGCTTGCCGTCGTACTTGATCAGGAAGGGCCGGTCGTTGGCAATCAGCTCGGCGAACAGCGAGACCGCGAACAGCACAAGGAAAATCCAAAGCGACCAGTAGCCCCTGCGGTTGGCCTTGAAGTTTTGCCAGCGACGCCGGTTGAGCGGCGACAGCCTGAAACGGCGCGGCGCCGCCGGCGCTGTGTCGCTTGCCGGCGACGGCGTCGATGTCACAACGGGATCTGGCGCAAGCATCGTCATCAAACCTCCCGCGCCTCGAAATCGATGCGGGGATCGATCCACATATAGGTGAGGTCGGAGATCAGACCGACGACGAGGCCGACCAGCGAAAAGATGAAGAGATTGCCGAACACGACGGGATAGTCGCGGTTGAGCACGCTCTCGAAGCTGAGCAGTCCGAGCCCGTCGAGAGAGAAGATGGTCTCGATCAGGAGCGAACCGGAAAAGAACGCGGAGACGAAGGCGCCGGGAAAACCGGCGATCACGATCAGCATGGCGTTGCGGAAGACGTGGCCGTAGAGCACCTGGTGCTCGGTGCAACCCTTGGCCCGCGCCGTCATCACATACTGCTTCCTGATCTCGTCGAGGAACGAGTTCTTGGTCAGCAGCGTCATGGTGGCGAAAGCGCCGAGGCCCATGGCGATCAGGGGCAACGTGATGTGCCAGAAGTAGTCGATAATCTTCCAGTACCAGGGAAAACTCGACCAGCCGTCGGAGGTCAGTCCGCGCAACGGAAACCAGTTGAGGAAGGAGCCGCCCGCAAACAGGATGATCAGCAGGATCGCGAACAGGAAGCCGGGGATCGCGAAGCCGATGATGATCACCGCCGACGTCCAGGTGTCGAAGCGCGAACCATCGCGCACCGCCTTGCGCACCCCGAGCGGAATCGAGATCGCGTAAGTCAGCAGGGTCAGCCACAGCCCGAGCGAGATCGAAACCGGCAGCTTTTCCTTGATGAGCTGGATCACGCTGACATCGCGGAAGTAGCTCTTGCCGAAATCGAAGCGGGCGTAATTCCACACCATCAGGGCGAAGCGCTCGGGCGCCGGCTTGTCGAAGCCGAACTGCTTTTCCAGGTTCTTGACGAACTCGGGATCGAGACCCTGCGCGCCGCGGTATTTGGAGTTCACCGCGTCGGCCGAGGCGCCGGCCTGCGGCGTGCGCCCGGCAAAATCGCCACCCGAAGAGCCGGAGATGCGCGAGGAGCCGCCAGTGTCGGCGCCGGAGAGCTGCGCCAGCACGCGCTCGACCGGACCTCCCGGCGCAAACTGCACCACGACAAAGGCGACGAAAAGAATTCCGAGCAGGGTCGGGATCATCAGCAGGACACGACGGGCGATATAGGCTGCCATGGACTACTTCGCCTGCTCGAGTTTTGCGGCCTTGGCCGCATCGTGCCACCACAGGGTCCTCTCGCTCACGCCCGTGTAGCGCGGCAGATTCGCCGGATGGCTGAAGATATCCCAATAAGCCAGCCGGTGGCTGGTATTGTACCATTGCGGAATCCAGTAGCGACCGGCCCGGAACACCCTGTCCAAAGCACGGCAGGCGAAGGTCAGTTCGTTCCGCGTCTCGGCAGCCATCGCCTTCTCGACCAGCGCATCGATCGCCGGGTTGGCGACGCCGGCGTAATTGTAGGACCCTTTGGTCGCCGCCGCTTCCGACGTGAAGTAGGCGCGCAAGCTGTCCCCAGGCGTCGGCGACATCGTCAACCGTTCCACGACGATATCGAAGTCGAACGACTCGATCCGCGCCCTGAGCTGCACGGCGTCGACGATGCGCAGGCTTGCTTCGATACCCAGCGTTCCGAGGTTCTTGATGAACGACCCGTGATGCGGCTGAAATGTCGGAGTGTCGATCATGAACTCGACCTTGAAGACCTCGCCGTTCGGCAGCAGCCGCTTGCCGCCCTTGATCGGCAGTCCCGCCGCCTGCAGCAGTTGCTGCGCCTTGCGCAGCAGGTTGCGATCCTGGCCGGAGCCGTCGGAAACCGGCGGCACGTAAGGTTCGCCGAACACCTCCTCGGGCACCTGACCGCGGAACGGCTCCAGCAGTTTCAGCTCCTCGGGGGACGGAAGTCCTTCTGCGACGAGGTCCGAGTTCTGGAATGGCGAGCGCGTGCGCGCATAGGCGCCGTACATGATGGTCTTGTTGGTCCACTCGAAATCGAACGCATTGATCAGCGCCTCGCGCACCCGCGCATCGCTGAACTTTTCGCGCCGGGTATTGATGAACCAGCCCTGGCCGCCGGACGGCGTCTGGTCCGGGACGAGTTCCTGTTTGACCCGGCCGTCCTTGAGCGCAGGGAAGTCGTAACGCGTGGCCCAGATGCGGGCGGTAAACTCCTCCCGGTACAGATAGGTCCGGGCGGCGAACCCTTCGAAGGCCACATCACGGTCGCGATAGAACTCGTAGCGGATGACATCGTGATTGTAGTGGCCACGGCAGACCGGCAGTTCTGCGCCCCACCAGTCCTTGACCCGCTCGAACTCGATGAACCGGTTTACTTCGTAGCGGCCCACCTTGTACGGGCCCGAGCCCAGCGGCGTGTCCAGCGTCGATTCCTCGAACGGCCGTGTCGCGTAATAAGCCATGGAGAAGATCGGAAGTCCCGCAACATACAGCGGCACGTCGCGCGCGCGCTTCTCGGCGAAGCTGACTGCAACGACGGCATCGTCGAGCGCCTCGGCACCCTTGACGTCGCGCATCTGCACCTGGATGAGCGGGTGGCCCTTGGCCTTCAGCGTGTTGATGGACCAGGCAACGTCATGCGCCGTGATCTTCGAGCCGTCGTGAAACTTCGCCTCCGGACGCAGCGCGAAGCGATAGGTCAGCTTGTCCGGCGAAATCCGCACCGACTTCGCAGCCAATCCATACATCGCATCCGGCTCGTCGCCGGCTCGCGCCATCAGCGAGACGAAGGTCAGGTCCATGCCCTGCGCGCCCTCGCCTTTCAGGATGAACGAATTGAGCGAGTTGAAGGTCTGGAAGGATTGGTTGTAGCCACGCGATGACGGAATGGTCGAGAACATCCCACCCTTGGGCGCGGCGAGATTGGCGTAGTCAAAGTTCTTGAAGTCAGCCGGATATTTGAGATCGCCGAACGCGGAGATGCCGTGCACCTCAACGCCCGCGGCCTCGTCAGCGGCGAGCGCCGCCCCAACGCGGAATGTCGCCAATGCGCCGGCGCCCAGGCCGAGAAAATGCCGGCGCGAGAAAGCCGCCATGCGCGAAACGTCCATCACGAGCGCTTGCCGATCCGGTCGGCCTTCCCGGCATCGTACCACCACAGCGAAGGCAGTCCCGAGCGGGCATATTTTGGCAGCGGAGCATGGCTGAAGCGGTCCCAGCGAGCATAGCGGGAAAACGGGTAGGTGAACTGCGGCACGACGTAGTGGTTCCAGAGCAGCACACGATCGAGCGCCCTCGTCGCCGCGACCAGGTTCTCGCGATTGGTCGCAAAAATCACCTTGTCGATCAGCGCATCGATGGCCGGATTCGTGATGCCGATGGTGTTGCGCGAGCCGGGCGCATCGGCCGCCTTGGAGCCCCAGAACTCGCGCTGTTCGTTTCCGGGCGACAGCGACTCGCCCCACTGGTCGATGATCATGTCGAAATCGAACGTGCGGGTGCGATTCTCGTATTGCGCGGCGTCGACGACGCGGATCGAGGCGGTGACGCCCAGACGCTCCAGCGACGGCTTGTAGAACAGCGCGATGCGTTCCGTTGAAGGACTTTCGACCAGGATCTCGACCGTCACCGGCCTGCCGGACGGATCCACCAACTTGCGTTCCTTCACCGCAAAGCCTGCATCCTTCACGAGCTTCATCGCTTCGCGCAGGTTGCTTCGGACGTTCTCGGGATTGCCTCCGACCGGATTGGCGTAGGCCGTGGTGAACACCTCAGGGGGCACCTTGTCGCGGACCGTCTCGAGTATCTGCAGCTCCAGTCCCTGCGGCACGCCCGAGCACGCAAGCTCGGTGCCGTCGAAGTAACTGCCGATACGCTTGTACTGGCCATAGAAGAGCTGCTTGTTCATCTCTTCGAAGTCGTAAGCATAGTTGAAGGCGCGGCGCAGTCGCGCGTCCCTGAACTGGTCGCGCCGCGTGTTGAACACGAAGGCCTGCATCCGGCCCGAATCGTTGACCGGGAATTCCTCCTTGACGACGCGCTTGTCGATGACGGCAGGGAAATCGTACTGCGTAGCCCATTGCTTGGCGGAGTTCTCCGCGATCCAGTCGGCCTGGTCGGCCTTGAAGGCCTCCAGCGCGACGTTGTTGTCGCGATAATATTCGAAGCGCATCTCGTCGAAATTGTTCTGTCCGATGCGAACGGGCAAGTTGGCGCCCCAGTAGTCCTTGACGCGCTCGAGCACGACCGACCGCCCCGCGACGAAATCCTTGATGCGATACGGGCCGGAGCCAAGCGGCTTTTCCAGCGTCGTCTGGGAAATGTCGCGCTTGCGGCCCTGATCGTCAGTGCCTTCCCACCAGTGCTTCGGCAGCACCGGAATCTCGCCGACGATCGTCGGGAGTTCGCGGTTTCCGGGTCCATCGAAGGTGAACCTGATGTCGCGCTCGCCGCTCTTCTCGGCCTTGACGACGTGCCGGTAATAGGAGCCGTAGAACGGGCTCAGCTTCTTCAGTGTCTCCAGCGAGAAGATCACGTCCTCCGGCGTGACCGGCTTGCCGTCGTGCCAGCGCGCTTCCTTGCGCAGCCGGTAGATCACCCAGGAGAAATCGTCCGGATGCGCGGCGGCCTCCGCAAGCAGGCCGTATTCGGTGGCGATCTCGTCCTGCGACTTCGACATCAGCGTTTCGTAGATCTGGGTCGACGCAGCGGCGATGTTCCCCTTGATACCGGCAACCGCGATGTTGAAGTTGTCGTAGGTGCCGAGCGATATCAGGCGCGCCACCCCGCCCTTCGGCGCATCCGGATTGACGTAGTCGAAGCGCTTGAAGTCCGGCGGATACTTGACGTCGCCGAACAGCGACAGCGCATGGCGCCAGGCGGGCTCCGCGGCGGATTGCGCGCTGGCTGTTTCGATGACGGGGAGGCGCCCGAGTGCCGGGGCCACGGCGGCGATGGCGCCGCTTTGCAGAAGGTGTCGTCGGGAAATTGCCAAAACGAGAATTCCTGTTGCGAGCGACGGACGGGCAGTTCGATGCCTCTCAAGCCGAGACTATTCAGTACCCACTATACGGCAAGGATTCGGCGGATTGTGTTGCTTTTTCCTCATCTTGCCAGCTTGTTGAACAGGCGGCTGCGTCGAAAGGCCCCGGTAACAAGGACGCGATCCCTCAAAACCAAAACGGCCAGGCATTGCCTGGCCGTTGGAAAATCAGTGGTTGCCGCCAGCGGGCCTATTTCGAGGCGGTGGGCAGCGGGACCGGCTTGTCCGACAGGGTGCGCAGATAGGCGATCAAGTCGGCGCGCTCGCCGTCCTTCTGGATGCCGGCAAAGCCCATCGCGGTGCCGGGGATGAAGCCCTTGGGGTTGGCGATGAACTTGTTAAGGTCGTCATAGGACCAGTCACCGCCCTTGCCCTTCAGCGCAGCCGAGAAGTTGAAGCCGCCCTTGCCCTCGCCCTTCTTCTCCCCGACGATACCATAGAGGTTCGGGCCGACGCGGTTGGGACCGCCCTTCTCGAAGGTGTGGCAGGCGGCGCACTTCTTGGCAGCAGCCGCGCCCTTCTCGACGGAAGCGGTCTGCAGCAGCTTCTCGATCGGTTCGGCTGCGGCCGCGGCCGGCGCTGCACCGCCGCCATGGGACTCTTCCTTCACGGCAATCTCGAAGCCCGGCTTCGCGGGCGCCTTGGGCGTGAACACCGCGCCGGCGGCAAAGCTCGTCACCAGAACCAGGAGACAGGTTGCAAGAATGGCACCGAGGATTTTGTTGAGTTCGAAGGAGTCCATAGTGGATCAGGCTCCGGAAGGTCACGGAAGGCCGAGAAACGGCCCGAGGGAAAGGAAATAGCCTCAGGAATCAGGCCTTCGCGCCGCACCCCTCAGCAGGGTTGAGATATCGGTTTGCCCCGCCTCTGGCAACCCGTATAAGCGGGCCAGCTTCCATCCGATCACCATTATTTCCGGCGGGTTTTCACCCCGCCACAGCCCCCTCCGCAATGCCCGAAAACCGCGTTCTGGTGCTGATTCCGGCCCGCATGGCGGCCACCCGCCTGCCCGGCAAGCCACTGCTCGATATCGCAGGCCTGCCGATGATCGTCCATGTGCTGCGCCGGGCCGAGGCCGCCCGGATCGGCCGGGTGGCGGTGGCGACCGACACGCCGGAAATCGCGGCCGCCGTCCGCAGCCATGGCGGAGAGGCCGTGATGACCAGGGCCGACCATCCGTCCGGCTCCGACCGCATCCATGAGGCGATGCGGTTGCTCGATCCGGCAGGCGCGGCCGAGATCGTCGTCAATCTGCAGGGCGATTTCCCGACCATTTCGCCGGACAATATCCGCGACGTGCTGCCGCCGCTCGACGATCCCGCGGTCGATATCGCGACGCTGGCCGCCGAGATCCACACCGAGGAGGAGGCCCTCAATCCGAACGTGGTGAAGGCAGTCGGCTCGCCGATCGGCGGCCGGCGGCTGCGCGCGCTCTATTTCACCCGCGCCACCGCGCCATCGGGCGAGGGGCCGCGCTACCATCACATCGGGCTCTATGCCTATAGGCGGGCCGCGCTGGAGCGCTTCGTTTCGCTGCCGCCCTCGCCGCTGGAGAAGCAGGAGAAGCTCGAGCAGCTCCGGGCGCTGGAGGCGGGAATGCGGATCGACATCACCGTCGTGGACACGGTCCCGCGCGGGGTCGACACGCCCGCCGACCTCGAAACCGCCCGCGCCATACTGGCAAAAGGCTAAAGCGCGATGAGATCAGGATTGATCAACGCAGCACCGGAATTCACCTCTCCCTTCGGGAGAGGTCGGCGCGAAGCGCCGGGTGAGGGTCGCAGGTCCCACGAGGGAGCGAAAACCCTCACCCGATTTGCGCCGGACGATGCTTCGCATCGCCGGGAGCAAATCGACCTCTCCCGATTGGAGAGGTGGACCGTGTCAGCCGGACGACCGATTCGACTTAACTCCATCTCACCCTCGAACCGCTGCTACAAGGCACCATGACCAAGAAGCTGAAAATCGCATTCCAGGGCGAGCCGGGGGCCAATTCCCATATCGCCATCGTCGAGGCCTATCCGGACGCCGAGCCCCTGCCCTGCGCGACCTTCGAGGATGCGCTCGGCGCGATCTCGGGCGGCGAGGCCGACCTCGGCATGATCCCGATCGAGAACTCGGTAGCCGGCCGCGTTGCCGACATCCATCACCTGTTGCCGGCCTCCGGCCTTCATATCGTCGGTGAATTCTTCCTGCCGATCCGCCACCAGTTGATGGCGCTGAAGGGCGCAAAGCTGTCCGACATCAAGACGGTGGAGAGCCACGTTCATGCGCTCGGCCAGTGCCGGCGCATCATCCGCAAGCTCGGCATCAAGCCGATCGTCGCCGCCGACACCGCCGGCAGCGCCCGCGACGTCGCCGAGCGCAAGGACAAGAGCGTGGCCGCGATCGCCTCGCGCCTGGCGGCCCAGATCTACGGCCTCGACATCCTGGCCGAGGACGTCGAGGACGAGGCGCACAACACCACGCGCTTCGTGGTGCTGGCGCGCGAGCCTGCCTGGGCCAAGCAGGGCTCGGGCCCGCTGGTCACGAGCTTCGTGTTTCGCGTGCGCAACCTGCCGGCCGCGCTCTACAAGGCGCTGGGCGGCTTTGCCACCAACGGCGTCAACATGACGAAACTCGAAAGCTACATGGTCGACGGCAATTTCTTCGCCACGCAGTTCTATTCCGATGTCGACGGTCATCCTGACGATCGCGGGCTCGCCTTTGCGCTGGAAGAGCTGAAATTCTTCTCGCGCGAATTGCGCATCGTCGGCGTCTACCCGGCCCATCCCTTCCGCGCGACGTTTTCCGAGAAGGAAGAGTAGGATGCCACCCTC
>JAHCKB010000081.1 GCA_026125985.1 Bradyrhizobium sp. | reverse complement strand
CGCGACTGGCTGGATTCGAACGTGGCGGGCGCGAACACGAACTCGACGGTGGTGATGGTCGGGGTGCGAGTGCAGAATTAAATACGTAGGTATCCGACTCTTATCTGCTTCTATGTGCCCAAAAACGTGGATGCCCGGGACAAGCCCGGGCATGACACATTGAACGGCAATCGAGCGGACCGGGTTTACCGCGCCAGCTCCGTTTTCCCCATCAGGAACGTGTCGATCGAGCGGGCGCAGAGGCGGCCCTCGCGGATGGCCCAGACCACCAGCGACTGGCCGCGGCGCATGTCGCCGGCCGAGAACACCTTCGGCAGCGAGGTCTGGTAGTCCGCCAGATTGGCGCGGACGTTGCCCCGCGGGTCGAGGTCGACGCCGAGCGTCTTCAACAGGCCCTCGTGCACCGGATGCACGAAGCCCATGGCGAGCAGCACGAGATCGGCGTCGATCTCGAACTCGGTGCCGGCGATCGGCTGGAACTTGCCGTCGACCTTCACGCAGTGCAGCTTCGAGACCTTGCCGTCTTTGCCTGAGAACTTCTGCGTCAGCACGGCGAATTCGCGCTTGGCGCCCTCGGCCTGGCTGGAGGACGTGCGCATCTTCAACGGCCAGTTCGGCCAGGTCAGCGCCTTGTTCTCGTGCTCGGGCGGGGCCGGCATGATCTCGAGCTGGGTGACGGACTTCGCACCCTGGCGCAGCGAGGTGCCGATGCAGTCGCTGCCGGTGTCGCCGCCGCCGATCACGACGACATGCTTGCCGCCGGCGAGGATGTCGCGCACGCCGCCCAGCGGCTCGGAGGAGACGCGGCGGTTCTGCTGCGGCAGGAAGTCCATCGCGAAGTGGATGCCGTCGAGCTCGCGGCCGGGAATCGCGAGGTCGCGGCCGGCCTCGGCGCCGCCGGTCAGCGCCACGGCGTCGTATTCCTCGACCAGCTTCTTCGGATCGAGGCCGCCGGCCGCGCCGACATGGGCGCCGTAGTGGAACGTCACGCCTTCTCCTTCCATCTGCGCGATGCGGCGGTCGATGATGTGCTTCTCCATCTTGAAGTCGGGAATGCCGTAGCGAAGCAATCCGCCGGCCTTGGCGTGCTTCTCATAGACATGCACGTCGTGACCGGCCCGCGCGAGCTGTTGCGCGCAGGCAAGCCCTGCCGGGCCCGAGCCGATCACCGCAACCTTCTTGCCGGTCTTCTCGCTGGCCACTTCCGGCTTCAGCCAGCCGTTCTCCCAGGCGCGGTCGACGATGGCGCATTCGATCGTCTTGATGGTGACGGGGCTCTCGTCGATGTTGAGCGTGCAGGAGGCCTCGCACGGCGCGGGGCAGATGCGGCCGGTGAATTCGGGGAAATTGTTGGTCGAGTGCAGATTGCGCGCGGCTTCTTCCCAGTTGTCCTGATAGACGAGGTCGTTGAAGTCGGGGATCTGGTTGTTGACCGGGCAGCCCGGCGTGCCCGGCGCCGCCGAGCCGGTGCCGTGGCAATAGGGAATGCCGCAGTTCATGCAGCGCGCCGCCTGCTCGCGCAGGTCCTTTTCGGACAGCGGAACCACGAACTCGTTGTAGTGCTTCAGCCGCTCGGCGACCGGTGCGTACTTGCGGTCATGCCGTTCGATCTCGAGAAAACCGGTGATCTTGCCCATTGAACTAACCCTGACGCCCCTGCATCGTCCGTTCGTAACTTTTCTCCGTCATTGCGAGGAGCGTGAGCTCCGAAGCAATCCAGCTTTCCTGTTGCCGAGAAACTGGATTGCTTCGCTGCGCTCGCAATGACGGTGTGACTCCGTCCGCAATCAAGCCCCGATCGCGATCTGCGGCTCGGTGGCGGTCTTCGCCTTCAGTTCGCGCAGTGCGCGCCGGTATTCCACCGGCATCACCTTGCGGAACTTCGGCAGCCACGCCTTCCAGTCGGCGAGGATCTCGGCGGCTCGTTTCGAGCCCGTCAGCTTGGCGTGACGGGTGATCAGCACATGCAGCCGCTCGACATCCGACTCCAGCAGGTTGGTGAACACGTCGACGCGGCCATGCGCATCGAGATCGCCGGACTGGTGGTAGGCGCCGGCGTTGATCATCTCCTCCGACAGCACCGGTTCGAGTTCGACCATCGCGAGATTGCACAGCTTCTCGAAGTCACCGGTCTCGTCCAGCACATAGGCGACGCCGCCGGACATGCCGGCCGCAAAGTTGCGGCCGGTCTTGCCCAGCACGACCACGATGCCGCCGGTCATGTATTCGCAGCAATGATCGCCCGCGCCCTCGACGACTGCGACCGCGCCGGAGTTGCGCACGGCGAAGCGCTCGCCGGCGATGCCGCGGAAATAGCACTCGCCCTCGATCGCGCCGTACATCACCGTATTGCCGACGATGATGCTCTCTTCCGGCACGATGCCGCCGTTGCGCGGCGGCTTGACGATGATGCGGCCGCCCGAGAGGCCCTTGCCGACATAGTCGTTGCCTTCGCCTTCGAGCTCGAAGGTAACGCCGTGCGCGAGCCACGCACCGAAGGCCTGGCCCGCGGTGCCCTTGAAGCTGACATGGATAGTGTCGAGCGGCAGGCCGGCATGGCCGTAAATCTTCGCCACGCGTCCCGAGAGCATCGCGCCCGCGCTGCGGTTGGTGTTGTTGATCTCTTCCTCGATCTTGACCGGCGCGCCGCGGTCGAGCGCGGCCTTCGCCTTCTCGATCAGGCGGCGGTCCAGCACGGCCTCCAGATGATGGTTCTGGTCTTCGGAGCGGTAGATCTTCTGGCCCTTTTCTTCCTTCTGGCGAACGAAGAGCTTGGAGAAGTCGAGCCCCTTGGCTTTCCAGTGCGCGACCAGGCTGGTCTGGTCGAGCATCTGGGTCTGGCCGACCATGTCGTCGAACTTCGCGAAGCCGAGCTGCGCCATGATCTCGCGTACTTCCTCGGCGACGAAGAAGAAGTAGTTGATGACGTGCTCGGGCTGGCCGGTGAAACGCTTGCGCAGCACGGGATCTTGCGTGGCGACGCCGACCGGGCAGGTGTTGAGATGGCACTTGCGCATCATGATGCAGCCGGCTGCGATCAGGGGCGCGGTAGCAAAACCGAACTCGTCGGCGCCGAGCAGCGCGCCGATCACGACGTCGCGGCCGGTGCGGAAGCCGCCGTCGACTTGTACTGTGATGCGGCTGCGCAGCCGTTCGCGCACCAGCGTCTGGTGAGTTTCGGCAAGGCCGATCTCCCAGGGCGAGCCGGCATGCTTGATCGAGGTGAGGGGGGACGCGCCGGTGCCACCCTCGAAGCCGGCGATGGTCACATGGTCGGCGCGCGCCTTCGCAACGCCTGCGGCGACCGTTCCGACGCCGACCTCGGAGACGAGCTTCACCGAGACATCGCCTTCCGGATTGACGTTCTTCAGGTCGTAGATGAGCTGCGCGAGGTCCTCGATCGAATAGATGTCGTGATGCGGCGGGGGCGAGATCAGGCCCACGCCTGGCGTCGAATGCCGCACGCGCGCGATCGTCGCGTCGACCTTGTGACCGGGCAACTGGCCGCCTTCGCCGGGCTTTGCGCCCTGCGCCATCTTGATCTGCATCATGTCGGAATTGACGAGATATTCCGTCGTCACGCCGAAACGGCCCGAGGCGACCTGCTTGATGGCCGAGCGCATGGAATCGCCGTTGGCCATGGGCTTGAAGCGATCGGCCTCCTCGCCGCCTTCGCCGGTGTTGGACTTGCCGCCGATCCGGTTCATGGCGATCGCCAGCGTCGTATGCGCCTCGCGCGAGATCGAGCCGAAGCTCATCGCGCCGGTGGCAAAACGCCGGACGATTTCCTTGGCGGGCTCGACCTGGTCGAGTGGAACCGGCTTGCGCTTGTCTTCCTCGGCCGTCCTGAGACGGAACAGGCCCCGCAGCGTCACCAGCCGCTCGGACTGCTCGTTGAGGATTTTCGCGAAGGCGCGGTAGCGCTCCTGCGAATTTCCGCGCACGGCATGCTGAAGCGCCGAGACCGATTCCGCGGTCCAGGCATGATCCTCGCCGCGGGTACGGAAGGCGTATTCGCCGCCGACGTCGAGCGCGTTCTTGTAGACCTGGGCGTCACCGAACGCGTCGGCATGGCGCCGCACGGTCTCTTCGGCGACCTCGGCCAGACCCACGCCCTCGATCCGGGTGTGGGTGCCGGCGAAATACTTGGCGACGAAATCGGCCCGGAGGCCGACGGCATCGAAAATCTGCGCGCCGCAATAGGACTGGTAGGTGGAGATGCCCATCTTGGACATCACCTTGAGCAGGCCCTTGCCGATCGACTTGATGTAGCGCTTGACGATCTCGTAGTCGTCGAGCGAGCCAGGCAGCTTGTCCTTCATCGCGATGATGGTCTCGAACGCGAGATAGGGATTGATCGCTTCCGCACCGTAGCCGGCGAGGCAGGCGAAGTGATGCACTTCGCGCGGCTCGCCGGATTCGACCACGAGGCCGACCGACGTGCGCAGGCCCACGCGGATCAGGTGATGATGCACGGCCGCGCATGCGAGCAGCGACGGGATCGGAATCCGGTCGCTGCCGGTCATGCGGTCCGACAGGATGATGATGTTGACGCCCTCGCGCACTGCGCCCTCGGCGCGCCCGCACAACTCGTCGAGCACCTGCTCCATGCCCGCCGCGCCGAAGCCCGCATGGAACGTGGTATCGAGCGTGCGCGACCGGAAATGGCCGTCGCCGACTTCCGAGATCGAGCGGATCTTCTCCAGGTCCGCATCGGTCAGGATCGGCTGGCGCACTTCCAGGCGCTTGGTCGAGGCAACGCCCTTCAGATCGAACAGGTTCGGTCGCGGCCCGATGATCGAAACCAGGCTCATGACGATCTCTTCGCGGATCGGGTCGATCGGCGGATTCGTCACCTGGGCGAAGTTCTGCTTGAAATAGGTGAAGAGCTGCTTCGACCGGTCCGACAGCGCCGAGATCGGCGTGTCGTTGCCCATCGAGCCCGTCGCTTCCTCGCCGGTAGACGCCATCGGCGTCATCAGCATGGTGATGTCTTCCTGCGTGTAGCCGAACGCCTGCTGCCGGTCGAGCAGCGGCAGATTGGAGCGCGCGCCCTTGTTCGGCGCGTCGGGCAGTTCCTCCAGCACGATCTGGGTGCGGTGCAGCCAGTCGCTGTAGGGATGGCTCTTGGCTAGTTGCGCCTTGATCTCGTCGTCGGGAATGAGGCGGCCCTGTTCGAGGTCGACGAGCAGCATCTTGCCCGGCTGCAGCCGCCACTTGGTGACGATCTGCTCCTCCGGAATCTTCAGGACGCCCATTTCGGACGCCATCACGATGCGGTCATCGTTGGTCACGAGGTAGCGCGCCGGTCGCAGCCCGTTGCGATCGAGCGTCGCGCCGATCTGGCGGCCGTCGGTGAAGGCGATCGCCGCCGGGCCGTCCCACGGCTCCATCAGCGCTGCATGGTATTCGTAGAAGGCGCGGCGCTGTTCATCCATCAGCGGATTGCCGGCCCACGCTTCCGGAATCATCATCATGACCGCGTGCGGCAGCGGGTAGCCGCCCTGCACGAGAAATTCGAGCGCGTTGTCGAAACAGGCGGTGTCTGACTGTCCTTCATAGGAGACCGGCCACAGCCGGCTGATGTCCTTGCCGAACTTTTCGGAATGCACCGAAGCCTGCCGCGCCGCCATCCAGTTGACGTTGCCGCGCAGCGTGTTGATCTCGCCGTTATGGGCGATCATCCGGTACGGGTGCGCCAGCGACCAGGTCGGGAAGGTGTTGGTCGAGAAGCGCTGGTGCACGAGCGCGAGGGCGCTGTCGAAATCCTCTTCGTTCAGGTCCGGGTAGTACTTGCCGAGCTGGTCGGCGAGGAACATTCCCTTGTAGATCACGGTGCGGCAAGACATCGACACCGGATAATAGCCGGCCATGCCGCGGTCGCGCCGCTGGTAGATCGCCTGCGAGATCGACTTGCGCAGAATGTAGAGCCGCCGCTCGAAATCGTCGATCGTCTTGCAGATGCCGTTGCGGCCGATGAACACCTGCATGTGATAGGGTTCGGTCGGCTTCACGGTGACGCCGAGCGAGGAATTGTCTGACGGCACGTCACGCCAGCCGAGGAGCTGGAAGCCCTCGTCACGGATCTGGTCGGCGATGATGCTCTTGATGACGTTCCGCCACGCCGTGTCCTTCGGCATGAACAGCGCGCCGATCGCGTATTCGCCGGGCTCGGGCAACTGGAAGCCGATCTCCGCGGCCTTGCGCTTGAAGAAGGCGTGCGGAATCTGCAAGAGGATGCCCGCGCCGTCGCCGGCGCGCGGGTCGGCGCCGACTGCGCCGCGGTGCTCGAGATTGCACAGGATCGAAAGCGCGTCGGAGACGATCTGGTGCGAGGGCTTGCCCTTGATGTTGGCGATGAAGCCAACGCCGCAGGAATCCTTTTCCAGGCTGAGGTCGTACAGGCCTTCGGCCGGCGGCCGCCAGCTATGCTCGCGCTCCGCATCGGCCGGTTTCGAATCCGGGACCGCCGACATCGCACCGTGGATGATGTCTTCGCGCTCGAATTCCGACCCGCTCATTTCCTCAGTCCTTCCCGATCCCGGCTCGTCAGAAACCCACCGTGGTTCCGGCGCACCTTGGGCGTTGCGGTACCCACCGGGCCACCGCTCGTCCGCCGCGAGCCGCAATGTCTTAAATTCAGGCTATCGCGTTCATCGTCCCCGGCGAACGCTTCTTGCCTGCACCTTGGCCGGCCTCCGAAGGGCCGGTTTTCGCTGCAATCCCCGTGCCGGGGACAGCAGCGCAATTGGGACAGGGATACTGCCCTAAATCCCAACATGCCAAATTTTTCTCTATCACACAAGCGTGCGCGAGTCCCCGGAGTTGCAGAGCCGATCCGTGCGTCCCGGCGGGATGGGTCGGAGGCCCGGATTGGTGCTTCGCCTGCCGCGATCCTGCCCAAGGACCGCCGGAATCGCCGATGAATCTGCGCCCCGGCTAGTGAGCGGGCAAACGCTCCGGGGCGTTACAGGAGCATTCGGCGATGAAGTTGTTCACAGGATGGGTGCTGGCGGCAGGGCTGGCGTTGAGCGCAAGCGCGGCCAGCGCGCAGGTGCTGGGCCCCAGCAGGGTCTCGGATTTCAGCGGCCCCTATGTCGACGGGCCCTATCGGGGCGGGCCCTATTACGCGCCGTCGCCGGCCGAGGTCGCACCTCCTCCGCCTTTGCCCCCGCGCTACGGCTATCGGGGCGGTTATGGCAACTACGGACCGGCCTACGTGCCGGCGGCATTGGTGCCGCCGCATGAGGTCTACAACATCATTCGCGAAGCGGGCTTCTCGCCGCTCGGCACCCCGCGGCAGCGCGGCTTTATCTATACCATCGCGGTGATCGACCGCGGCGGCGAGGACGGCCGACTTGTCATCGACGCCCGCTCCGGCCGGATCCTGCGCTTCGTGCCGGCCTGGCATCATGGCGGGCCTTATGATGGCGCGTGGAATTCGCCCTATGGTCGGCCCGGCCCGTTGCCGCCGCCCCCGACACTGCGCAGCAGTTCGCACCCGCCGGGCGCGACATCGCGTGTCGCCAGCCGCAGCGTGCCGGTGCCGAAGCCCAGTCCGCTCGCCGCACGCCTGGCCGAGCCTGCGAAGCCGGCAAGAGAGGCCGCCAAGCCGGCGTTGGAGCCCTCGACACGGCAGGCTGTGGCGACGCAGGCCAAGCCCGCCGACCCGGCGCCCGTCACGACCGGCACGATCGGTCAGGCTCAGGCCAAGCCGGCGCCCACCATCCTGCCGACGCAGGAAATGCCGAAGGCACAGGGCCTCGAATAGCCGTGGAACGACACGTTTAGCGACAGCAAAAAAACGCCCCAGTCACCCGGGGCGTTTTCATTTCGGCCAATATCTGCCGAAGGACCGTTGGTCTTAGGCGGCGACCTTGTCGGCCGAGCCGTCGACGACCTGCGGAGCCTTCTCGCCGCCCGAAATCGGAATGTTGCGCGGCTTGTTGGCCTCGGGGATCTCGCGGACGAGATCGACATGGAGCAGGCCGTTCTCAAGCGAGGCGTTCTTTACCTGGACGAAGTCCGCAAGCTGGAAGACGCGTTCGAAGGCGCGCGAGGCAATTCCGCGATACAGCACTTCGGACTTGTCCTTGCTGGTCTCGCTGGCGACTTTCTCGCCCTTGATCGTCAGCGTGTTTTCCTTCGCGACGATGGAGAGCTCGTTCTGCGCAAATCCGGAGACCGCTACCGAGATGCGGTAGGTGTTCTCGCCGGTACGCTCGATGTTGTAGGGGGGATAACCGGGGCTGCCGTCCGAAGTCACCTGGTCGAGCAGGTTGAAAAGGCGGTCGAAGCCGACGGTGGAACGATAAAACGGGGTGAGGTCGTAGGTACGCATGGATAGTCCTCCATTGAGCGACTGTTGCATTTACCCGCCCGCCATCGGGCCGGGCCGTCTTCCTGTGCAGCCTGATGCCTGGGTTTCCCTCCGGCACTGGTAGCGGCCTGCACGAAAGTGATATGGAGGTTGTTCTGCGGCGTTCAAGGGGGCGACACCGTCCCGCCTTTTGACGCCAAACCCCTTGATTTCCAGCCTTTTCCACCTAGCCCGGTCGCCCCCATGACGCTTGTCTCCATCCCTTCCAACCCGGTTCCGGAGGACGTCGTCTCGAGCACCATCAAGACCCCTGACGGCGCCGAGTTGCGCTTTGCGCGCTGGGCGCCTCCGGCGGGCCGCAAGGGCACCGTGTGCGTGTTCACCGGGCGCACCGAGCAAATTGAAAAATACTTCGAGACCGTGCGCGATTTGCGCGAGCGCGGCTTTGCGGTCGCGATGATCGATTGGCGCGGGCAGGGCCACTCGTCGCGGCGGCTGCGCGATCCGCGCAAGGGATATGTACGCGACTTCTCCGACTATGAGGTCGATGTCGAGACGTTCGTGCAGCAGGTGGTGTTGCCGGACTGTCCACCGCCATACTTTGCGCTGGCCCACTCGATGGGCGGCGCCGTCATGTTGCGGCTTGCGCATTCGGGAAAGCGCTGGTTCGACCGCATGGTGCTGTCGGCGCCAATGATCGACCTGCCGGGCAGGTCGACCTCGCTGCCGGCGCGCATGCTCGTCAGGGCGATGCGCTGGGCGGGACAGGGCGGTCGCTATGTGCCCGGCGGCAGCGACCAGCTCACCGGCACGGAATCCTTCGTCAACAATCCCCTGACCAGCGATCCCGTGCGTTATGCGCGCAATGCAGCCATCCTCGAGGAGGACCCGACACTCGGGCTCGCTTCGCCGACTATCGCCTGGGCCGATGCCGCCTTCTCGGCGATGCATGCTTTCCGCGGCATCAGCTATCCGTCGGAAATCCGCCAGCCCATCCTGATGCTGGCGGCAAGCAACGACACCATCGTCTCGACTGCGGCGATCGAGGAATTCGCCTACCACCTGCGAGCCGGCTCGCACCTGGTCATCGCCGGCTCCAAGCACGAGATCCTGCAGGAACAGGATCGCTACCGCGCGCAGTTCTGGGCGGCGTTCGACGCCTTCGTGCCAGGCACACCGCTGTTCAAGTGACGGACGCACATGCTCGGTATCCAGGAACTCTGGCTTTTCATCCTGTCCGGCCTCCTGCTCAATATCACGCCGGGGCCGGACACTGCCTACATCATCGGCCGTAGCATCCAGCTTGGATGGCGCGGCGGGGCGGCGGCGGCCATCGGCATTTCCGCCGGCTGCATCGTGCATGTGCTGGCGGCCGCGATCGGGCTATCGGCCTTGCTGATGGCGTCGTCGACCGCATTCGCCGTCCTGAAGCTTGCGGGCGCGGCCTATCTGCTCTTCACGGGGGTGAGGATGCTGCTGTCGCGGGCGTCTCCGCTGACCGCCGTCGCGGTGGACCGCCGTCTGACCTCGCTCTCCGCCGTGTTCTGGCAGGGCGCGCTGACCAATATTCTCAATCCCAAGGTCGCGCTGTTCTTCCTTGCCTTCCTGCCGCAGTTCGTCGACGGCGCTTCGTCGCACAAGGCGCTCGCCTTCCTCCTGCTCGGGGCGATCTTCATCTTCAACGGCACATTATGGTGTCTCGCCGTCGCGATCTTTGCTGCGAAGGCGGCGATGCGCATTCGTCGGTCGGAGGGCACGATCGCCTGGATCAATCGCGCGCTCGGCGGCCTGTTCGTCTATCTCGGTATCCGGGTGGCAATGCTGGAGACGCGGTAGCGCATGGTGCGGAGAGCGCGCACCGGTCTTCCGACAGGATCGTGCACCGTCCAGAATCTCAGCCGTGGATCCTGATCAGCGCGTTGACGGCGATGTAGAGGCCGAGCAGGATCAGCGCGATGAGGAACCAGCGGCGGAATTCCTGCTGGTTCATTCGCGAACGCACGGCCTGCCCGACGAACATGCCGGCAAAGGATGCCGCCATCGCGATCGCACCGGGTAGCGCGGTCGCCGCCGTCAGCAGCCCCGATGCGGTGATGTTGAAGGCGAGCGCCACCGTTGCGACGGTGAAGAACACGCCCAGCGCCTGCACCAGTTCGTCCTTTTCCATGCCGATGGCCTGCATGTAAGGCATGGACGGAATGACCTGCACGCCCGTCGCCGCCGAGATGACGCCGGTGACGAGGCCGACAACGCCACCGATCCATCTTTCGTTGCGGCGCGCGACGGAGAATTGCAGCCTGCCGAGCCCCATGATGGCGTAGACCACCAGCAATACGCCGAGGGTTACCGTGCCATAGGGTGCATAGGGGCCGGTTAGGAGGCCCGCGTTGAGCCAGATGCCTGCCACGGTGCCCATCATCAGCGGCCACAGCCGGCGCATGATGTCGCGCAGGTAAGGACCGCCGAAGGTCTGCCAGATGTTGGTGACGATCGCCGGCACGATGACGATGGCGATTGCCTGGGCGGGCGGCATGGTCACCGCAAGCAGCCCCATCGACACCGTCGGCAGTCCGAGTCCGATCACGCCCTTGACGAATCCGGCAAGCAGGAAGGCGGCGGCGATGAGGATGAGAAGCGGGTCGTGCATGACGGGAACATTGACCGATCGGGCGGCCTCGCACAATCTGGACCTTACGGAGATTGCCTTCGGTATTGTCGAAGGCAGAGGGAGGAGCCCATGGCTGCGCGGTTCGATCTTGTCGATCTCCAGCTCTTCATCGCAATAGCGGAGACCCGCAGCATCACGGCGGGCGCTGGCCGCGCCCACCTGGCATTGGCTTCCGCCAGCGAAAGGATCAAGGGACTTGAAGCAGTGCTCGGCGTGAAGCTGCTCAAGCGCGGCCGCCGCGGCGTGGAACTGACCTCGGCCGGCGAAAGCCTGCTCGATCATGCCCGCATCGTCATGCACAACGTCGAGGCCTTGCGCGGCGACTTGGCCGCCTTCGCCAGCGGCGGGCGGGCCAGCGTGCATCTGCTGGCCAATACGTCGGGCATATCGGAGTATCTGCCGAGAACGCTCGCCGCCTTCCTCGCCGAGCATCCGCGCATTTCGATCGATGTGGAAGAGCGTGAGAGCGGCGAGATCGTGCGTGCCATCGCTTCAGGGGTCGCCGATCTCGGCCTTGCCGCCGAGCATCTGTTGCCCGAGGGCATGGAGCGAATTCCTTTTCGCGAGGATCGGCTCGTGCTGGCCGTACCACAGAAGGACGAACTTGCGGGACGCCGCCAGGTCGATTTCAGCGAGGTGGTGCAACGCGACTTCGTCGGCCTCGTCGTCTCGAGCGCGCTGCATGCGCACGTTGCCGGCCACGCGGCGAAGCTCGGCGTGCGGCTGCGGTTTCGCGCGCGGCTGAACAATTTCGACGCCATCGGCCAGATGGTGGCAGCCGGAATCGGCATCGCCGTCGTGCCCGAGATCGCGGCGCGCCGCTGCGCCCGTTCGATGAAGATCGCGGTGGTTCGGATCAGGGATTCATGGGCCGGCCGCCGGCTCGCCATCTGCGCCCGCAGCTTCAAGGCGCTGCCGAAGCCCGCCCAGCAACTGGTCGCACATTTGCGCGAAACAACTCGCTAGGTAGATCACGTAGCGGTCGGAACGCCTGCGTCCTTGCTCCCCGCGAGCAACCCGCCAATGATCCGCATGGAAGCTCTCCTCGGGGGCGGTCCGCGCTCAACTGTTGAGAATCTTCATTGCCGCTTCGTGCACCCGAGGATCTCCAGCGGCGATGATGCGGCCGCCTCCTTGCGCCGGCTTGCCGTCCCAGGTGGTGACGACGCCGCCGGCTCCGGTGATGATCGGGATCAGGGCTGCGATGTCGTAGGGCTTCAGCTCGGTCTCGACCACAAGATCGAGATGGCCCGCGGCAAGCATGCAGTAGGAGTAACAGTCGCCGCCGTAGCGTGCGAGCTTCACCGCACTCTCGACCTTGGCGAACTGGGCGCGGTCGGCATCCTTCATCAGGAGAGGGCTCGTGGTGTAGGCGGTCGCCTCCTTCAGCGAAGGACAGCGCCGTACGGTCAGCTTGCGTTCGCCGGACGGTCCCGCGTAATCGGCCGCGCCGTTGTCGCCGGAGAAGCGCTCGCCGATATAGGGCTGGTGCATCATCCCGAACACCGGCGTGCCCCTGTGCAACAGGCCGATCAGGGTTCCCCAGATCGGAAATCCCGCGATGAAGGACTTGGTGCCGTCGATGGGGTCGAGTACCCAGACATACTCCGCGTCCTCGCCCTCGTTGCCGAATTCCTCGCCGACAATGCCGTGTTGGGGGAAGTTCGCCTTGATCAGCCGCCGCATCACCGCTTCGGCTGCGCGATCGGCCTCGGTGACGGGGTCGAAATCGTGGGCCGCGCTCTTGTTGTCGATCGACAGCGAGGTGCGGAAGAACGGCAGGATGGTTTCGCCGGAGGAAGTCGCCAGCCGGCCGATAAAGGCTTTGAAATCGATGACCGTCACGGCTGTCCTTGTCGCGGGCGGCAGAGGAGGGATGTTCCGCCAATCCCCTAGCCGAAACCGGCGACCGGCGCACGGGTTACGCGCGCGTTATGCCCACCCGGATCGTGCATTCTTCTTTCGAATCAGCTTCGCTTTGGCGCGCATTTTTCCGAAGCCACGTCCATCACGAAATTGAGAATTGTGCGAAACGTGGCTATTCGGCAACTCCGGGCCTCTACTCATCCATTCTCATATCTATTTGAAATCATTTATATAATAGGAATTTAGCCAGTTTGCTGCAAGGGAGCTGCGCTGATCGGTAATCCGCAGGAAATTAATCGAAAGCTCTTGCTTTTTGTGCAGCGCGGTCGCATATTGTTGCGGTGCGGTAGCGCCTCGCGCTATCGCTGCCCTCCTTGGGCGTTTCCTCCCTAGACTTGGGCCGCTTGTTTTCACAAGCGGCCCTTTTTTCTTGGCCTTCGCTTGGGAGGAAGGTCAAACTCGCCGTAACGGGGTTACTTCAGCGACGAGTTGATCGACGTGAACTTGTCGTTCAGGTTCGAACCGAGGCCGTTCACGACCGCAATGATTGCCAGTGCGATGCCGGCGGCGATCAGACCGTATTCGATCGCGGTTGCACCCGACTCGTCCGACAGAAACTTTGAGAAGACCTGCTTCAACTTGACCTCCATGGGTTCTGAGTTTGTATTCGCGGCTCCAGGTTCCGCGTCCGGGACCATGCGACGCAGTCTTAAAGGCGGATTAAAGCGAATCGTTAAAATGCTCCGGAGATCGCAACGCCTGGCCGTTGGCAGCGCCAAACCATAGCGGAGCGTTAACGCAGCCCTGTTCGGGCCATGAAAGATTGTCGGAAGCGTCGACGGCATTTTGCGCGCAATGTCTGCGCCAACGTCGCTTTTTACTCTGCCGCCGCCTGGAACGGCCCGAAATCGCTGAGCGGCACTTCCGCGAGCCGCTCCGCAATGGCAGCGAAGTCGGCGGCCACCTGCGCAAAGCGAGGACCGCGCTCGCGGCGGCGCTCGTCCATGTAGACGGCTCGGTTGAGTTCGAGCTGTACGGTGTGCAGTCCGCTCGCCGGATTGCCGTAATGCTCGGTGATGAAGCCGCCGGCATAGGGCTTGTTACGGCCGATCGAATAGCCGAGCCCGGCGAACGTATCCTCGATCAGTTCCGGCAACAGCGGTGCGCAACTCGTGCCGTAGCGGTCGCCGATCACGATGTCCGGCCGCCGAGGCTCGTCGCGCGACACTCCGACGGACGGCATGGAATGGCAGTCCACCAGAATGACCGCGCCGAATTTCTGGTGCGCCTTGTTGATCAGTCGCCGCAGCGCGCGATGATACGGCTTGTACAATGCCTCGATGCGTCCGAGCGCGTCGTCGACCGAGAACCGCTCGTGATAGATTTCCTGGCCGTCGCCGACCACGCGCGGGATGGTGCCGAGACCGCCGGCCACCCGCATCGAGCGTGTATTGGCGAAGCTGGGCAACCGGCCTGTGAACATTCGCGGATCGAGTTCGTAGGGCTCGCGGTTCACGTCGACATAGGAGCGCGGAAAATTAACGGTCACCACCGGAAAACCGCGTTCGCTGAGATGCCCGACCAACTCGTCCATGAACGAATCCTCGGAGCGGCGCAGCGCGGCGAGATCGATCCGTGACGCGTTAAGGAATTCCTCAGGATAGACCGAGCCCGAATGAGGGGAATTGAAGATGATCGGCGCCCGCCAGTGTGCGGGCTCCACGATCTCGAACGGTGGCGACAATTCGCCATCATACTGGGTCATTTGCCGGGCGCCGTCCCTTGTCGCTCGCGATTCATCCACCAAGCGTATTTCTGCCGGAAAATCGCGGGCTTTGTGCGGCGATATTGTCTGAAATCGTGGGCCGTCTGCCAAGCAAAAAAGGCCCGTTTACCCTGGAACGCTTCTTTGCGGTGCCATATGGCCGGCTCGATTGCCTTTCACCCGGTTCCTGATGCAGTAAGATCGCGGCCTGCGCGGGTCCCTTGGCCGGCGGTTTTTCACCCGAAATTTACCGTCAGCAGGGCTTAGTGAGTGGAGTGATCCAGTGACCCGGAATCGACGACCCAAACCCATGCACAAGATTCTCCTTGCCGAAGACGACAACGACATGCGCCGCTTTCTCGTCAAGGCGCTGGAAAACGCCGGTTTCGAGGTCTCGCCGCACGACAATGGCATGTCGGCCTATCAGCGGCTGCGCGAGGAGCCGTTCGAGATGCTGTTGACGGACATCGTCATGCCGGAGATGGACGGCATCGAGCTTGCCCGACGCGCCGCCGAACTCGACCCCGACATCAAGATCATGTTCATCACCGGCTTTGCGGCGGTCGCTCTAAACTCGGATTCGGAGGCGCCAA